>JBEIFU010000017.1:0-19413 GCA_040382295.1 Alphaproteobacteria bacterium | reverse complement strand
TAGAGGAAGCTCACGGGGTCGATGTCGATGGTCATGGCGATGGATGCAGGCAGCTTCACGCCCGAGAGCCAGGCCCGAAGGAAGGCCTGCAGATTCACGGACTTGTCCGCGTGGACGGCGAAGCGCAGACGCGTCTGTCCGCGGATCACGGCGAGCGGTGCTGGCGCCGGGCCCCAGACGTGGACGCCGCGCGCCTGGGGGGCGAGGCCTGCCAACGCCTCGGCAAAGCTGTTCACCGCCTGGGCGTTGCGGCTGGACAGGATGACTGCTGCGAGGCGGGCGAAGGGTGGAAGGTCTGCGGCCTCGCGCTTGGCCCATTCTGCTGCGTAGAACGCATCGCGGTCGCCCGAGGCCATGGCCGTCAGAACCGGGTGGGTCGGGTCGGTGGTCTGGATCAGGACGCGCCCGGGCCTCAGGGCGCGACCTGCGCGACCAGCGACCTGATGGAGCAGCTGGAATGTGCGCTCACGTGCACGCGGGTCCGCCCCCTCGAGGCCGATGTCGGCGTCGATCACCCCGACGAGCGTCAGCATCGGGAAATTGTGACCCTTGGCCACGATCTGCGTGCCGATCAGGATGTCGACCTCGTGGGCCGCGATCGCCTCGATGGCCGCCTGGATCTGGCGGGGACCGGCCATGGTGTCACTGGATGCGATGCCCGAGCGGGCTTGCGGGAACTTCGTCAGGACTTCCTCGGCGACACGCTCGACACCGGGCCCGCAGGAGATGAACGTGCCCTCGTTCCTGCATTCCGGGCAGGCAGGCGGCGTCGTGCGCTCGTAGCCGCAATGGTGGCAGACCAGCTTGCGGCGGTAGCGGTGCTCGACCAGCCAGGAGGTGCAACGCGGGCAGCCCATCTTGTGGCCACAGGCCTTGCAGAGCGTCAGGGGGGCAAAGCCGCGGCGATTGAGAAAGAGTAGCGCCTGCTCGCCCTGGGCCAGGGTTTCGGCGATGGCGGTGCAGAGGGTGGGCGACAGGAATTCCCCCGACCTGGTCTCCTCCTTGCGCATGTTGATGAGCGTCGCCTCGGGCAGTTTTGCGGTGCCGTGGCGTTGTGCCAGTTGCAGCCTTGCGTAGCGGCCCTGCCCTGCGTTGACCCAGGTTTCGAGCGATGGCGTGGCCGAACTCAGAATGACAGGGCAGGCTTCCAGACGCGCACGCACGACCGCCATGTCGCGAGCGTTGTAGACGACGCCTTCTTCCTGCTTGAAGGCGGTGTCGTGTTCCTCGTCGACGACAATCAGGCCAAGCTCGCGGAACGGGAGGAACAGGGCGGAACGCGCGCCCACGACGACGCGCACATCGCCAGCGGTGACGCCGCGCCAGACGCGCCGGCGTTGCGTTTTCGTCAGGTCGGAGTGCCATTCGGCTGGACGTGTACCGAAGCGTCGAGCAAAGCGGTCCAGGAACTGAACGGTCAGGGCAATTTCCGGCAGCAGGATCAGAGCCTGGCGCCCGCGCATCAATGTCGCGGCTATGGCCTCGAAATAGGTTTCAGTCTTTCCTGATCCGGTGACACCATCAAGGAGGATGGCCTCGAATTGGCCCGCGTTGACGGCGCGGATCATGTGGGCGGCAGCAGCGGACTGGGCTGCAGACAATGTTGGCCCCGCAAAGGCCGGGTCAGGGGCGTTGGCTGCCGGTTCGGGGGGAAGCGGTACTTCTTCCAAGGCCCGCATCTTCACGAGGCCACGGACAACCTCGGTCGTGACGCCTGCTTCCGCGCAGAGCTCGCCGATGCGCCGGGCCAAGCCGTCGGCGGCGATGGCCAGCACTCGGGACCGGGCATCGGTCAGCCTTGTGGGGGTCTGCGGCCCCAGACGCACGGCCTTGCGATCGGGTTCAGGCTCCAGCGCATCTGGCGCGCGCAGGACAAGATTTGCGATCTCGCCCGAGGACACCATTACATAGGATGCCACCCAATCGACGAATTGAAGGAGGTTTTCCCTCAGCGGCGCGGTGTCGAAGCGTCGGGTTACCGGCTTGACACGCTCGGGCGGGAACCTGCCATCAGCCGGACCCCAGACAATGCCCAGTGATGCGCCTGCCCGGCCGAGCGGAACCTCGACAATATCGCCACGCGCGAGTTGCATGCCCGCGGGCACGCGGTAGTCGAGCGGCCCCTTCAGCGGGCGCGGAACCACGACACCCACCGTGGCGCCGTCCACAGGCGCCGTCTGAAGAAGCTGTCCGGTCTCATCGCTCATGGGGTATGGTCCAGCGTACTGCACAGCAAAGGTCAAGCGTCATGAAATTCTTCATCGATTCTGCAGATGTCAGCGAGATCCGCGAACTTGCCCAGACCGGATTGATCGACGGGGTGACAACCAACCCGACGCTCATTGCCAAGTCGGGTCGCAAGTTCACCGACGCGATCGCCGAGATCTGCGACCTCGTCGATGGGCCGGTCAGTGCCGAGGTCACCGCGACCGATGTCGAGGGCATGGTTGCCGAGGGTCGGGCACTTGCACGGATCGCGGAGAATATCGCCGTGAAGGTACCTCTCACGTGGGCCGGCCTCAGGGCCTGCCGGACGCTGACGGACGAGGAGACGATGGTCAATGTCACGCTGTGCTTCAGCGCCAACCAGGCATTGCTGGCTGCAAAGGCTGGCGCGACTTTCGTCTCGCCCTTCATCGGGCGGCTGGACGATATCGGCGAAGACGGCATGCAGCTGATCCGCGATATCCGGACGATCTATGACAATTACATGGGGCTCGACACGGAGATCCTGGCGGCATCGATCCGGACGCCTTCCCATGTGACCAATGCAGCTAAAGCTGGCGCCGATGTCGGCACGCTGCCGCCGGGCGTGTTTCGGCAACTGATCGAGCATGCCTTGACCGAAAAGGGCCTGGCGCAGTTCCTTGCCGATTGGGAGAAGACCGGCCAGACGGTTCCGCGGACGTAGGACGATGCTGGCGGCCGAGGCCTTCCAGGCGTGGCGTCAGCAGATGACCCATGTCCGCCGGCTTTCGTCGAAGACGGTCGAGGCCTACACGCATGACGTGGGCGGGTTTCTCGCGTTCCTTCAGCAACATGTTGGGGCGGAGGTTGATCTGCCTGCACTGAACGCGGTGAGTGCCGGGGATGTGCGTGGCTGGCTTGCCCTTCGGCGGCAAGAAGGGCTTGGGCCGCGCGGGGTGGCACGCGCCGTATCGGGGCTGCGGACCTTTTTCATGTTTCTCGAGAAACAGGGGCTGGTCGAAAATCTCTCGATCAGGCGCGTGCGGCCGCCGAAACTTCCTCCCTCGGTGCCAAAGCCGGTATCGGTTGCCGGTGCTGAAGCGCTGCTGGACGAGGCCGAGATCATCGGCCGCGAGCCCTGGATTGCGGCGCGCAATGTGGCGGTGCTGACGCTTCTCTATGGCGCGGGGCTGCGCATCTCGGAAGCGCTGGGGCTGAACCGATCGGCGTTGCCGCTGGGTGAGACGCTCGTGATCACCGGCAAGGGCAACAAGCAGCGGCTTGTGCCGGTTTTGCCGCAAGCGCGGGATGCGGTTGATGCCTATGTCCGTCAGTGCCCGTTCGGCGGCGGGGCCCAGGACCCGGTCTTTCATGGCGCACGCGGCAAGCGGCTCCATCCGCGGATCGTGCAAGGGCTGATGGTGAACCTGCGGCGTGGGCTGGGGCTTCCAGAAAGTGCAACGCCACATGCTCTGCGGCATGCTTTCGCGACGCATCTGCTGGCTGCTGGCGGTGATCTGCGCGCAATCCAGGAGCTCTTGGGACATGCGTCGCTCTCGACGACCCAGCGCTACACGAGTGTCGATGAAAGCCACTTGATGCAGGTCTATGCGCGTGCGCATCCGCGGGCAAAGGCAGGCGTATAGGCCCTGCACTTTCAAAGCTGGTTCAGTTTCCAGACCCAGTAATTCGTTGCAACCGTGGCAAGTGCGTAGGCTATGGGTGAGCCCATCCACATGGTGGCATAGTCCAGACCAATCCAGTCGTATCTGGCGTCATACTCGAAGGGGTGCGCCAGGAAATAGACGAACATGTCGGGCATCCAGACTGCGAGCTTCGGCAGCATGCCGCAGCTCCAGGAGTCGAGGCCGTGAATTGCGCAGGCCTGGCCGAACAGACCTGCCTGAACCATGTCTTCATGCATGAAATAGACGGCCAGTGCTGCGGCCGCGACCCATCCGACCAGAACGCCGAAGACCCTTGGTTCCCACATGGTGCGCGCCTCCCCTTGCCGATCCTGCGCCCGACGGGGCTGCAGGTTCCTCAAATACACCGCCGCGCCAGAGGCGCGACGGTTTCATTGAAATGGAGAAATATGCCCGAATTGAGGCAGGGCCCACCTCAGGACTGCATGGTCCAGCCATCGACGGCCATGGCAGCCTGGCGGATGGCTTCGCTGAGGGTCGGGTGCGGATGGCACGTGCGGGCGATGTCTTCGGCCGACATCTGGAACTCGATGGCGAGGGCTGCCTCGGCGATCATGTTGCCGACCTCGGGTCCGATCATGTGGACGCCGAGGACGCGGCCGGCGGCGCCGGCTTCGGCGAGGATCTTCACGAAGCCCTCTGTTGAGCCATTCGCGCGCGCGCGGGAGTTGGCTGCGAACAGGAACTTGCCTGACTTGTAGGCGATGCCTGCGGCCTTGAGTTCTTCTTCGGTCTTGCCGACCGCCGCGACCTCAGGGTGGGTGTAGACGACAGAGGGGATCGCCTCGTAGTTCACGTGACCCGCCTGACCGGCGATGATTTCGGCGACTGCCACGCCTTCATCCTCGGCCTTGTGCGCGAGCATGGGGCCCTCGATCAGGTCACCGACGGCGAAGACACCCTTCACTGCGGTCTCGTAATGGCCGTTCACTGGGATGCGACCGCGCGCGTCGGGAACAAGGCCGACCTTGTCGAGGCCGAGGCCTGAGGTGTAGGGGCGCCGGCCGATGGAGGAGAGAACGATGTCGGTCTCGATGGTCTCGCGGGCGCCGCCTGCGGCGGGCTCGATCGCAACCTGGAGCGCGCCGTTCCTGCGTTCCACTCCCACCACCTTCATGCCGAGGCGGAAGGCCATGCCCTGTTTCGTCAGGACGCGCTGGAAGTGCTTGCCGACTTCTCCGTCGAGGCCGGGTGTGATGCGGTCGAGATACTCGACAACCGTCACCTGGCTGCCAAGACGGCGCCAAACCGAGCCCATCTCGAGACCGATATAGCCGCCGCCGATCACGACGAGCCGCTTGGGAACGTCCTTGAGTGCGAGGGCGCCGGTTGACGAGACGATGTCCTTCTCGTTGACCTCGACGCCCGGCAATGGCGTCGGCTCGGAGCCGGTCGCGATGATGATGGATGCAGCCTCGACCGTGCGGGTCGTGCCGTCGTTGCCCCGGATCTCGACCTTGCGGCCACCGGCAAAGCTGCCGGTGCCGACGGCGTATTCCACCTTGTTCTTCTTGAACAGGAACTCGATGCCCTTGGTCAGGCCGTCGACGGTCTTGTCCTTGTGGCCCATCATGGCGGGCAGGTCGTAGCCGACCTCGCCCGTGCGGATGCCAAGCGTGCCGTAATGGTTCTTGGTCTCGTCATAGAGCGCCGAGACCTGCAGCAGGGCCTTGGATGGAATGCAGCCGACGTTCAGGCAGGTGCCCCCCAGTGTACCGCGCTTCTCGACACACAGGGTGCGCTTGCCCAACTGACCGAGGCGAATGGCGGCGTTGTAGCCGCCGGGGCCGCCGCCGATGATGACTACGTCATAGAGATCGCTCATTCAGACTTCCAGAATCATGCGCTCGGGTGCCTCGAGGCACTCCTTCACGCGAACGAGGAATGTGACCGCTTCCTTGCCGTCGACGAGGCGGTGATCGTAGGACAGCGCGAGATACATCATCGGGCGGATCTCGACCTTGCCGTCGATGGCGACCGGGCGCTGCTCGATCTTGTGCATTCCGAGGATGCCGGACTGCGGCGCATTCAGGATCGGCGTCGACATGAGCGAGCCGTAGACGCCCCCATTCGAGATGGTGAAGGTGCCGCCCTGCAGTTCCTCGAGCTTGAGCTTGTTGTCACGCGCGCGCAGACCGAAATCGTTGATGCGCTTCTCGATGCCGGCCAGGGTCAGCTGGTCGGCGTCGCGGACGACAGGGACAACAAGGCCGCGCTCGGTGCCGACGGCAACGCCGATGTCGTAGTAATTCTTGTAGACGATGTCGTCGCCTTCAATCTCGGCGTTGACCGTCGGGATTTCCTTCAGAGCGACGGTGCAGGCCTTCACGAAGAAGCTCATGAAGCCAAGGCGCACGCCGTGGCGCTTCTCGAAGGTGTCCTTGTGGGCCGAGCGCAGGTGCATGACCGCCGACATGTCGACCTCGTTGAAGGTCGTGAGCATGGCGGCCGTGTGCTGGGCTTCCTTGAGACGCAGTGCAATCGTCTTGCGCAGACGAGACATGGTCACGCGCTCCTCGCGCACGGCCTGGGGGCGTGGGCCCGCAGGCGTGACCTGGACTGCGCGCGGCTCGGATGCCCGCGCCTCGATGGCGGCGAGCACGTCGCCCTTCATCACGCGGCCATCGCGGCCAGAGCCCGGGACGCTCGCCGGTGCAAGTTTGCTTTCCTCGGCCAGCTTGCGTGCCGAGGGGCTGAGCACGGGTGCTGCCTTGGTGGGAGCCGCCGGTGCCTTCGCGGGCTGAGCAGGGGCTTGCGCTTTTGCTGGTGCTGCGGCGGCACCGCCACCCTCGCCGATCAGGCCGAGAATGGCCCCGACTGCAATGGTCGAGCCCGGCGCCGCGACGATCTCTGACAGGACACCGTTGCCGGGGGCTGGCACCTCGACGGTTACCTTGTCGGTCTCGAGCTCAACAATCGGCTCGTCGGCGCGGACAACGTCGCCCTTGTTCTTGAGCCATTTGGCGACGGTTGCTTCCGTCACGGACTCGCCCAGGGTTGGAACGCGAATTTCGGTCGTCATGTTCCTGTTCTCGTGATCTCAGAGGGAAAACGCATCATCAAGCAGGGCCTTTAGTTCTGCCTGGTGACGGCTCATCTGTCCTGCGGCAGGGGACGCAGCCGCGGGACGTCCAACATAGCGGGCGCGCGCGGCCTTGGCGCCGATACGCCCGAGTACCCATTCGATGTTCGGCTCGATGAAGCTCCATGCGCCCATGTTCTTTGGCTCTTCCTGAGCCCAGACCATGTCGGCGTTCCTGAAGCGCGTGAGCTCTGTGACAAGCGACCGCGCCGGGAAGGGATAGAATTGCTCGATGCGCAGCAGGTAGACGTCATCGATGGCACGCTTCTCGCGCTCTTCGAGAAGGTCGTAGTAGACCTTTCCCGAGCACATGATCAGACGACGGATCTTCGCGTCTTCCTTGAGCGCGATCGTTGACCCGGGCAGCGTCTGCGCATCATCGTGCAGAAGACGGTGGAAAGAGGTGCCGGGCCCCAATTCTGCCAGTGTCGAAACGCAGCGCTTGTGGCGCAGCAGCGACTTCGGCGTCATCAGGATCAAGGGCTTGCGGAAGTTGCGGTGGATCTGTCGGCGCAGCACGTGAAAGTAGTTCGCGGGCGTCGAGACGTTGCCAACCTGGACGTTGTCTTCGGCACAGAGCTGCAGGAAGCGCTCGAGGCGGGCCGAGGAGTGTTCGGGCCCCTGCCCTTCGTAGCCGTGCGGCAGCAACATGACGAGACCGTTCATGCGCAGCCATTTGCGCTCGCCCGAGGTGATGAACTGGTCGATGATGGCCTGGGCGCCGTTGGCGAAGTCGCCGAACTGGGCCTCCCAGATGACGAGCGCCCTTGGTTCCGCGAGGGCGTAGCCATATTCGAAGCCAAGTGCGGCCTCTTCCGACAGGAGCGAGTCGATGACCTCGAACTCGCCCTGACCTTCGCGCACATTCTGAAGCGGGTGATAGCGCTCCTCTGTCGACTGGTCGACGAGGGCTGCATGGCGCTGGCTGAAGGTGCCGCGGCCGGCATCCTGGCCCTCGAGGCGGACGTGATAGCCCTCGTCGAGCAAGGTGCCAAAGGCCAGGGCCTCGGCTGTAGCCCAGTCGATGCCTTCACCGGTCTCGAACATCTGCGCCTTCTGCTGCAGCAGGCGCTGGACTGTCTTGTGGGCGCTGAAGGTTGAAGGGACGGTCGTCAGAGCAGCGCCAACGCGCTTCAGCCTGTCGATCGGGACGGCCGTGTTGCCGCGGCGCTCGTCGCCTTCGGCCGGGCTCATGCCGGCCCAGGCGCCGTCCAGCCAGTCGGCGCGGTTCGGCTTGAACGAGGCTGCGCCCTCGAAGGCCTCGTTGAGGCGCTTCTCGAAGGCCTGCCTCATTGCTTCGAACTCCTCAGCCGACACGGAGCCTTCCTCGATCAGGCGACGGCTATAGAGCGTCAGTGTCGAGGGGTGCGCCTTGATCTGGCGGTACATCAGCGGCTGGGTAAACGCCGGTTCGTCGGTTTCGTTGTGGCCGAAGCGGCGATAACAGAAAATGTCGAGAACAACGTCCTTGTGGAAGCGCTGGCGGAATTCCGTGGCCACGCGCGCGCAATAGACAACGGCCTCCGGGTCGTCGCCATTCACATGGAAGATCGGCGCCTGGACCATCAGGGCGACGTCGGAGGGATAGGGCGAGGAACGCGAGTGGATGGGCGAGGTCGTGAAGCCGATCTGGTTGTTGACGACGAGGTGGATCGTGCCGCCAGTTCGGAACCCCTTGGTTCCCGACATCGCAAAACACTCGGCCACGACGCCCTGCCCTGCAAACGCCGCATCGCCGTGCAGCAAGACCGGGATCACGCTGGTGCGGTCGACCTTGTCCTTGTGCTGGTGCTGCTTGGCGCGCACCTTGCCGAGGACCACCGGGTTAACCGCCTCGAGATGGGAGGGGTTTGCGGCAAGAGACAGGTGCACCTTGTTGCCGTCGAACTCGCGGTCGGCGGAGGCACCCAGATGGTACTTCACATCGCCGGATCCGCCGACGTCCTCGGGGCTTGATGAGCCGCCCTGGAATTCGTGGAACACTGCCCTGTAGGGCTTCGACATCACGTTGCAGAGCACGTTCAGGCGACCGCGGTGCGGCATGCCAAAGGAAATCTCGCGCGCGCCCAGCTTGCCGCTGACCTTGATGATCTGCTCGAGCGCGGGGATCAGCGCTTCGCCGCCGTCCAGGCCGAAGCGCTTGGTGCCGACGAATTTAACTGCGCAGAAGCGCTCGAAGCCCTCGGCTTCGATCAGCTTGTTGAGGATCGCCTTCTTGCCCTCGGGCGTGAACTGGTACTCCTTGTCGGCGCCTTCCATGCGCTGCTGGAGCCAGGCCTTCTCCTCGGGGTCGGAGATGTGCATGAACTGGATGCCGATACGCCCGCAATAGGTACGACGCAGGATGTCGAGCATCTGGTGCATGGTTGCGGTCTCGAGGCCCAGCATGCCGTCGATGAAAACGAGGCGGTCAAGGTCGTCCGGGCCGAAACCGTAGCTTGCGGGGTCGAGCTCAGGGTGACTTACCGGCGGGGTAAGCCTGAGGGGATCGAGGTCCGCCTCGAGCGTTCCACGCACCCGATAGGCGCGGATCATCTGGATCGCGCGCACGGTGTCGACGACGGCGCGGCGTACTTCGTCAGATGTCAGCGTGGGGGCTGCTGCCGCTATCTTCTGCTGAAGCTCCTTGACGGACGCATCCTTTGGCGGGGCCTTGCCTGGCCTGGCGTCCGCCTTCGGGGCTGCGGGTGCGCCGGTCAGGGCGCGGGTGAGATCGTCTGTGGCCTCGGGCCAGTCGGCGCGCGCCCAGGAGGCGCGATGCACGCCGAGGTCTGACGGCGCGATGGATGAAAAGAAGTTCCGCCAGCTTTCGTCGACGGAAGACGGGTCAGCGAGATAACGCTCGAGCTGGGCCTCGATGAAGGGGGCGTTGGCCCCATAGAGAAAGGACGTCTGCTCCAGCGCTGCGTTCGAGCCTGCGTCCCTTGTTTGTGGCGATGCCATCTGGGGTCTCTTGTGTTGCGTCGTGCCGCGGGTTCCGGCGGCCGGTGCTGCAAAGGTTTAGTTGCCCTTGAGCACCTTCATGAGTGTCGTACCGAGGGCTGCGGGCGAGTCTGCGACCGTGATGCCGGCAGCGCGCATCGCCTCCATTTTGCCTTCGGCCGTGCCTTTTCCGCCCGAGACGATTGCGCCGGCGTGTCCCATGCGGCGGCCCGGTGGGGCCGTGACGCCGGCGATGAAACCGACGACGGGCTTCTTGACCTTGGCGCGCTTCAGGAAGTCAGCGGCGTCTTCCTCTGCCGAGCCGCCGATCTCGCCGATCATGATGATCGACTTGGTCTCGGGGTCGGCGAGGTACATCTCGAGGACGTCGATGAAGTTTGTTCCATTCACAGGGTCCCCGCCGATGCCGACGCAGGTCGACTGGCCGAGGTTCACGGCAGTCGTCTGGGCGACGGCCTCGTAGGTGAGCGTGCCAGAGCGCGAAACGATGCCGACCGAGCCGCGCTTGTGGATGTGGCCCGGCATGATGCCGATCTTGCACTCGCCCGGGGTGATGACGCCCGGACAGTTCGGGCCAACGAGGCGTGTTCTGGATCCCTGCAACGCGCGCTTGACGCGGATCATGTCCATGACCGGGATGCCTTCGGTGATGCAGACGGCCAGCTCGACACCGGCATCGATTGCCTCGAGAATTGCGTCAGCGGCGAATGGCGGGGGCACGTAGATGGCGGATGCGTTCGCACCTGTCTTCTCGACGGCCTCGGCGACGGTGTCGAAGACGGGAAGGTTGAGGTGGGTCGATCCACCCTTGCCCGGCGACACGCCACCGACCATCCGGGTGCCGTAGGCAATCGCCTGCTCGGAGTGGAACGTGCCCTGGTTGCCCGTAAAGCCCTGGCAAATCACCTTTGTGTTCTTGTCGACGAGAACGGCCATGACAGATGCGTCTTTCTAGTTTCGGATTGAACTGACGGAAAATGAGAGACCCGGGAGCGTGCCGCCCGAGACCATGTAGTGGAGCGTCATCCCGCCCTTGCCCTGAAACGACCAGGTATAGGTCGACATGCCGTCGAACCTGTCGGTGCTTGATGGCTGACGCTTGAGAAAGTCGGCGTAGGCCCGAAGGGCCGAGGCTTCGTCGGCGCTGGGGGCGAGCACGCTGCAGCTGACCACGATGGATGAGGCCCGGTCGCCGGCCATCGCGCCAGCGGGGCGCGAGGTGAGGTTCACGAGGTGGCGCTGTCCGTCGCGCACGATGACCCAACCCTCGACCGACCTGCCATTGCCGGGTGCAAGGACTTCGCGTTCAGCCTCGGTGAGCTGCGACCAGCCACTGGCAGCCGTGCGAATGCGCGCCGCGTCGACGCCTGTATCCAGACACGCCGTGCGATAGGCGTCGAAGGGTGCGGCAGTTGCGGCCTGCGCGAACAGGAGGCTGCCGGCGAGAGCGAGGCTTGCAGTCTTGCGCATCGGGCGCCCTTTCCTTGTGTCCTGCCGCTGGAGCGGCAACCTATTTGCCAGACTTGATGGCCGCGACGATCTTCGATGCGGCATCGGCGAGGTCGTCGGCCGGGATCAGGTTGAGGCCGGACTCCGCGAGGATCTTCTTGCCGAGGTCAGCGTTCGTTCCCGACAGGCGCGCGACAAGGGGCACGCCCAGGCTGACTTCCCTTGCAGCCGCGATGATGCCTTCCGCGATGATGTCGCAGCGCATGATGCCACCGAAGATGTTCACGAGGATGCCCTTCACTTCCGGATCCTTGAGCAGGATCTTGAAGGCCGCCGTGACTTTCTCCTTGTTGGCGCCGCCGCCGACATCGAGGAAGTTTGCCGGCGAGGACCCGTAGAGCTTGATGATGTCCATCGTCGCCATGGCAAGACCTGCACCGTTGACGAGGCAGCCAATCGACCCATCCAGCTTGATGAAGTTCAGGTCGTACTTGGCTGCTTCAAGTTCGGCCGGGTCCTGCTCGAAGGGATCGTGCAGACCCTGGATGTCCTTGTGGCGATAGAGCGCGTTGTCGTCGAAATTGATCTTGGCATCGAGGCAGACGACGTCACCCTTGTCGGTGACGACAAGGGGGTTGATTTCGAGCAGGCTCATGTCCTTGGCGACGAAGGCCTTGTAGAGCTTTTCGACGAGGGCGCCGACCTGCTTGGCCGTGTCACCCGTGACGCCGAGCGCCTTGGCAATGCGGCGACCGTGGAACGGCTGTACGCCTGCGGCCGGATCGACGTGGATCGTCAGGATCTTCTCGGGCGTGTTGTGGGCCACCTCCTCGATGTCCATGCCGCCTTCGGTCGAGGCGATGAAGGCGATGCGCGAGGTGTCGCGATCGACGAGCAGCGAGAGGTAGAATTCCTTTGCGATCGGCGAGCCTTCCTCGACGTAAAGGCGGCGCACTACACGGCCCTGAGGACCGGTCTGGTGGGTGACAAGCGTCATGCCCAGCATGCGCGTTGCCTCAGACTTCACGGCATCGACGGACTTGACCACCTTCACGCCGCCGCCCTTGCCGCGGCCGCCCGCGTGGATCTGAGACTTGACGACCCAGACCGGACCACCGAGATCGCCGGCTGCCTTCACGGCCTCGTCGACCGAGAAGGCTGGAACGCCGCGTGGAACTGGCACGCCGAATTCCTTGAGAACAGCTTTGGCTTGATATTCGTGAATGTTCATGTCCGACCTAGCGCATGATCCGGTGCGCGCCCCTGATTACGTACGCACCGTTTGAGAGGGATCGGCTGCACGACGTGGCAGCCAAACGAAAGGGAGGCGACATATAACTGCGCCCCTTCACGCACGCAACGGGAACGGTCAGTGCCGTTTCAATTTGTCAGCGAATCTTCACACCTGCGAGCGCAAAGAGCGCTGCGATGGCAGCGGTCAGCGTCACTGTTGCCGCGGCCCAATTCACGCCAAAGACTTCGGCGACGGTCTGGTGGATGCCCCAGGTCGATCCTACGGCCAAAAACCCCATGAACATCGGGGCCGCTGCCTTGTGCACAAGGAAGCCGAGGTCCGGGCCGACCCCTCCCCTGACCAGCGCCAAAAGAACACGCAGGGCCACGAAAGCGAAACCAAAGATCATCAATGTCGCGCCGAGCTTGATGGTCACGGGCGAGAGCGCAGGCGATACGAACCTATCGACCAAGCCCTCGAATAACGACCTGAAGCCAGCCACCAGGGGAGCGACGGGCGGTCTCCAGCTTCTGGCCTGACCGTCGTCGAGGCCGCGGGAGCCTGCATCGTCCCCGGGAGGATAGGCCGGATAGGCCGAGGCGGCCTCCGGCGGACCGTCACCGGTCAACCCGAAAAACATCACGGGTATGACAATGCCCAGGATGAAGAACGGCAACATGAACAAGAACTGCCGTATGCGTGACTGTCCCATCGTCAACACTCCGATCCCCGGATGCGGCCCCAGAACCGACCCTTCCCGGTTGGAGGTTAGCACATTGACGGAATGCGCGTAAAACAGGAGGGGCGCTGTGGGCGCCCCCTCAGGCTCGATGCGGCGATTTGCTTCAGGCGCGTCGGGTCAGCATGGTCCCTGCGGCCAGGATCAGACCCATGATCAGGCCCGGCATCAGGCCCATCATCAAGACCTGCTCAACCGGGAGACGAATGTCAGAGACCCCGCTGAAATACCGCCAGAGCACCCAGTAGCCCGTCACAGACAGCGACACAGACAAGATGAAGCCGATGAGGAGGGCCGGCGTGCGCCCCGTGAGGAGGGTCGCCCGCGTGAAGAGCCAGGAGACGAGGAACGGCAGGACCATGGTGATCGACAGCACGAAGGCCGCGTTTGTCATGTAGGCCTGGTCAGCAACCTGGCCGGCAGAGAAGTATCTCTGCCATGCGGTGTAGCCGAGATAGACGAGAAACAAGAGCCAAGTCATTTGCAGCACTCCCGGTTATTGAGCGACCAGGCCATGCGGCACCCGCATTGTGGCGAAAACGCGACGATATCTTGCAGGCTTTGTGAGACATCTCAGCGATGTGCTTGCTCCTCGCATAATGGCTGCGAGGCGAGACATAATTGCACCATGTATGCCGCCGAGTTGCGCACGCGGACAAGGATCCGCGCGCGCTGCACTCTTGCCTGGCGCGGGTTACCCGAGCTTGGGTTCGAGCTTCCTGCAAGCGTCGATGAGGCCGCGAACAGCATCGACCGATTTCGTGAGCATGGCCTGTTCGTCCGGCAACAGATTGAGCGAGATCACCTTCTCGACGCCGCCTGCGCCGATCACGCAGGGAACGCCTACATAGAGATCCTTCACGCCGAACTCGCCCGTGCAATATGCCGCGCAGGGAAGGATGCGCTTCTTGTCCTTCAGATAGCTCTCGGCCATGGCGATCGCCGAGGTCGCTGGCGCGTAGTATGCGGAGCCCGTCTTCAGCAGTCCCACGATCTCGGCGCCGCCGTCCCGGGTGCGCTGCACGATCTGGTCAAGGCGCTCCTGCTTGATCCAGCCCATCTTCACCAGCTCGGTCAACGGAATGCCTGCCACCGTCGAAAAGCGGGTCAGCGGCACCATGGTGTCGCCATGACCGCCCAGAACGAAAGCCGTTACATCCTCCACGGACACCTTGAACTCGTCGGCAAGGAAGTGGCGGAAGCGAGCACTGTCGAGAACGCCGGCCATGCCGACGACCTTGTTGTGCGGCAGGCCCGAGAACTCGCGCAGGGCCCAGACCATCGCGTCGAGCGGATTGGTGATGCAGATGACGAAGGCGTCCTTCGCATATTGCTTCAGACCCTCTCCCACGGCGCGCATCACGCCGAGGTTGATGTTGAGCAAGTCGTCGCGGCTCATGCCGGGCTTGCGCGGCACACCAGCCGTTACGATCACGACATCTGCGCCGGCGATGTCGGCGTAGGACTGCGTGCCGCGGTAGCTCGCGTTGAAACCATCCACGGGCGCGGACTGGGCGATGTCCAGCGACTTGCCCTGAGGCAGGCCTTCGACGATGTCAAAAAGGACGACATCCCCAAGTTCCTTCAATCCCACGAGGTGGGCCAGCGTGCCGCCGATCTGTCCGCCACCGATAAGTGCAATTTTTTTGCGAGCCATTTTGGGTCTCTCTGCTTCCTTAAGTTGTGCCTTCGCGCATCACCACGTCGAACGTGAGGTATCCCGTAGCGCAGTTAACCGAGGCACGGAAGGGCTGGTATCGAATCGTGAGGAAACGCACAAGCGGCGCGTGTGCGTGTGGAGGAAATTCTTCTGTCAACCGAATTATTGCGTTAAGACATTTTTCAGGATAGAGTGCGGCATCAAAGTTGCAGTTCCCCTGTAGCCTTCCTGGTGTCGCGATCGATCCCCCCCTTTGCCCGGTCGCGATGGTTAAATGTGGAGTTTTCCCATGCGTCCTGCCGCTTTCGCCGCCCTCCTTGTGTCGTCAAGTGTCCTGTCTGGCTGCGCAGGATCCATTGCCGGTGTCTCAATCGGGTCCATCAGCTCGTTCGCCGGGTTCGCCTCCACCATCTTCACCGGTGCCGATTTGGGAGAGCATGCAGCCTCCCTGGTCACCGGGAAGTCCTGCCGTTTCTCGGAAGGCCTTGTCCGCGATGACCGCGCCATCTGCGAGGAATACGGCTCGGCCGCCACGCGTCAGGACTTCCATGGGATCTTCGTTGAACGTATCGAGCCCGATGGAACGGTCGTCTATGCAGCTCCGGCCTACATGCCTGCGAGCGTTGGCGCCGGGGAAAACGAGAACAATCCAGAGGTGATCTGGGCGCAGATCAAGCAGCAGAAGGCTCAGGAAGAGGTTGCCCGCACGCTCGCTGGCGCGGGCCGTGGCCTCCACATCGATGTTGCAGCGCTTGCGACCGGGCAGCTGCCACGAGGGTCGATGGCTTTCCTGCCAAGGTCGGAGACTGGTGCGGCCGCGGACGAAGAGCCGGCGGGCCTGACGGCTGCAAAGCCAAGAGACCTTAGTAACCCTCCAGACCCTGCGCCCTCGGCCAGCAAGGTTCGCGTTCTCACGGTTGCTGCCGCAGAACCGCCTGCGATTGATGAGAAGACGCTTACCCTCTCGATGAAGATCGCTCAGGCAACGGGCGCAGGCGGCCCCTTCATTGCGCCGGTCGCCAGCGGCAAGCCCGTTTCCTCCAAGCTGGTCAACGGCGAGCCCGTGCTCGTGATGCGGATTGTCCCGATCATCTCGCCGGTTGCCTTCAATGCAGTGCCAGAGGCGGTGCCCGACATGTCCGCCGAGGAAATGACTGTCCCTGAAACAGGCATCTCGTCACTTCCCGACACCACGGACCTGTTCGTGGAGCCGGAGGCCGAGCCCGCTCCCCTTGAAGTCGAGCCGGTCGCTCCCAAGGCACGACCCAAGGCCAGGCCGGTCGAGATGGCAAAGTCCGAGCGTGCACCGACCAGAAAGAAGGCTGCAGCGCCACGCATCCCGGCGGAGGATGAGGCTTATCTGCCTGCTGCAGACACGGTTGTCGCTGATGACGTACCTGCCCAAGCGGATGCTCCGAAAGCGACTGCAGCGCCTCGCGCGCTGCCACCTGTTGCGACGCCGGCGCCTGCAGACGGCGAGCCCCTGGCTACAGGGGGGCCTGCTCCCTTGTTCGCGGGCCCGCAGCCCTGAGGTGGCTTGCTAGGTGCGATGAGGCTTATGCATACGAGATAAGTAGTCGGCGGACTGCATCTCGATCAGGCGCGAGACGGTGCGTTCGAACTCGAAGGCGCCGTCGCCTTCAGGATAGAGGCACGACGGCGGGGCTTCTGCTGTTGCCAGCAGCTTTACGCAGCGGTCATACAGCGCGTCGACAAGCGTGACGAAGCGCTTGGCTTCATTGCGATGCTCTGGCCTCATGCGCGGGATGCCAGACACAACCACGGCATGGTAGCGATCAGAGATGGCCAGATAATCCTGCGGTCCCATGGCCGTGCGGCACAGGCCATCGAAGGTGAAACGGGCGACGCCGCGCGCCTGTTCTGGGATGTCCAGCTTGCGGCCCATCACCTCGATACTGTCGGGAGTGCCTTCGTGTACGCCGGTCAGGTCAAGCCACAGATTGTCGAGCGCGTGAGCGGCATCGGCCGAGAGCGGATGGAACCAGACGGCGCTGCGCTCGAGCCTTGCGAGCCGGTAGTCAATCGGACCCTCAAGGTTCACGATCGTCATCTGCTTTTCGATCAGCGCGATTGCGGGCAAGAAGAGCTGGCGGTTGATCCCGTTCTCGTAGAGGTCGGCAGGGATCCTGTTGGAGGTGGCCACGATGACGACGTTGCGCGCGAAGAGTTCGACGAACAGCCGGTAGAGGATCATCGCGTCGGCGATGTCGGTGACCTGGAACTCGTCGAAGCACAGAAGCGTCGCGCTGCGGCTGATCTCGTCTGCGACCTTCGGGATCGGGTCGCCCTGTGCAGTGTCGCGGCAGCGTTTCACGGCCTTGTGAACCTCGGCCATGAAGTCATGGAAGTGGACCCGGCGGCGCGGCTCGATGCTTGTGGCCTCGTAGAAGAGATCCATGAGCATCGACTTGCCCCGCCCCACCGGCCCGTGAATGTACATGCCCCTGGGTGGCGGGCTGGCCTTGCGAAATGGCAAGAGCGACCTGCGCCGTGACGAAGCCCAAACCTCGAGCGCGGCCGACAGTCCGGCGAGGGCCTCGGCCACGCGCAGTTGAGCAGGGTCGCCGGACAGCTTGCCGGCCGACACGAGTTGCGCGTAACGCTCGACCGGGTTCATGGGTGCGACGATGTCCGCGGGCGCGGGCTTGCGCCCTTTCCTATTTCATCGTGGGGATGACGAAGCTTGCGCCCTCGCGCACGCCGCCCTTGGGCCAGCGCGCTGTCACGGTCTTGATCTTGGTGAAGAAGCGAACGCCTTCCGGACCGTGCTGGTTGACGTCACCGAAGGCCGAGCGTTTCCAGCCGCCGAAGGTGTGGTAGGCGAGCGGTACCGGGATCGGCACGTTGATGCCGACCATGCCGACCTGAACCTTGCTTGCAAACTCGCGTGCGGCGTCGCCGTCGCGCGTGAAGATGGCAACGCCGTTGCCGTACTGGTGCTTTGACGGCAGGAGGGCTGCTTCCTCGAAGTCATTGGCGCGGACGACCTGGAGGACAGGGCCGAAGATCTCTTCCTGGTACGTGCGCATCGTCGGCGTAACGCGATCGAAGAGAGACCCCCCGAGGAAGAAACCGTTCTCGTAGCCCTGCATGCGGAAATTGCGGCCGTCGACGACGAGCTCGGCGCCTTCCTTCACGCCCATGTCAATGTAGCCCCTGACCTTCTCGCGGTGCTCGCGCGTGACGAGAGGGCCGTAGTTTGCGGCCGGGTCGGTCGGGGTCGATACCTTGAGGGCCTCGACACGGGGCTTCAGGCGGCGGACGAGTTCGTCGCCGAGTTTCTCGGTGACGGGAACGGCCACCGAGATGGCCATGCAGCGCTCGCCCGCCGAACCGTAGCCGGCGCCAATCAAGTCATCGACGACCTGGTCGAGGTCTGCGTCGGGCATGATGATCGCGTGGTTCTTGGCGCCGCCCATGGCCTGGACGCGCTTTCCGTTCGCGGTCCCGTTTGCATAGACATATTCAGCGATGGCGGTCGAACCGACGAAGCTGATCGCCTTGATGTCGGGGTCGCGCAGAATGGCATCGACCGCTTCCTTGTCGCCGTTGACCACATTGAGGACGCCGGGGGGGCCTCCGGCCTCGAGGAAGAGTTCGGCAAGGCGCAGGGGGACGCTCGGGTCCTTTTCGCTGGGCTTGCAGACGAAGGTGTTACCGCAGGCGATGGCGACACCAAACATCCACATCGGGATCATGGCCGGAAAGTTGAAGGGCGTGATGCCGGCGACCACACCCAAGGGCTGGCGCATGGAGTAGACGTCGATGCCGGTGCCCGCGTTCTCGGTGTACTCGCCCTTCATGAGGTGCGGGATGCCGCAGGCGAACTCGATCACCTCGAGCCCGCGCTGGATATCACCCTTGGAGTCGGCGATCACCTTGCCGTGCTCTGCGGAGAGCATGTGGGCCAGCTCGTCCATGTTCTTCTCGACGAGGGCCTTGAAGTTGAACATGACGCGAGCACGCTTCTGAGGGTTCTGGGCGTTCCATTCGGGGAAGGCCTTGGCTGCCGCCTCGACGGCTGCGCGCAGTTCGGCTGCGGTTGCGAGCGGCGTGCGTGCCTGAACTTCGCCGGTTGCCGGGTTGAACACGTCACCGAAGCGGCCTGATGTCCCCTTTACGTGCCGGCCAGCGATAAAGTGCGTGAGTTCCCGAGCCATTGCTTTCTTCCCTCTGCAGATCGTGTTTTCAGGGCGCGTGTTTAGCATCGGGGACGTCGGGGTTCCAAGTTGCCTTTCGTCCGCGCTTTTTCCCGTTGCAGGTGAGCCTGCGTCAGCCCCTTGCCATCAGAACCCAGTAGTCGAGTTCGAGGATGACCGAAGGCATGAATGAACCGTCGGGCCCCTTGTCAGGGAAGGCGCTGCACTCCTCGTCCTTCGTCGCAATCGTCCG
>JBEIFU010000016.1:0-19982 GCA_040382295.1 Alphaproteobacteria bacterium | reverse complement strand
GATCGGGAAGAACGAGCTCTCGGTGAACGAGACCGCTGCCAGGACCCACAGGGCGCTGGGACGGTCGGCAAGAAGCACCAGGCGGTCATAGAGGCTGCGGATCATGGCGTGGACCTGTAAGCAAGCAGGCCCATCGTTAGCCTAAGGGCAGGGCTGCCGCAACGTCACGGAGCAATTTGCCGCCCCCGCGTCAGGCCCCGGAGCGAATTGCCGAACCAGACCGTTCCCGTGTCAAGGTCGCGCGGGTAAAGCACGGTCTCGACGGTGCGCTGAGGTCCGTGGTCCAGCATTTCCCGCCGGAGACAGCCGTCCAGCAGCCCGCAGGACTGCGGCGGCGTCAGCCATACCCCATCGCGCTCGATGAACAGGGTCGAGCGGCAGCCTTCAGTCAGCTCCCCCCGCTCGTTGACAAGTACCACCTCTTCAAGGGTTGGGTTGGCAGCTCGCAGGCGATCAAGCACCTCATAGGGTTCTCGCCGCGTCGTCTTGTGGTAGAGCCGCCAGTCAGCGGAGTGAACTCGATCAGGAGAGAGCGCGAACGGCCACACCTCAGAGGCAGACTCGAGCACGAAGGTCTCAACCTGCGTGTCACCCCGCAGGCCAAGCGTAACGCGCAGCCGCCACGCGCCTTCCAGCGTCCTGGTGACCGCTGCCACATGTTCCAGCAGGGCTTGCGCATCGAAGCGGAAGCCGAAATGCCGCGCTGAAGCCGCGAGCCGCCGCAAGTGCCATGCCTGACGGTGGATGCCACCCTCCCGGGTCCAGCGCATCGTCTCGATCAGCCGGAACGGGATCGGTGTTTCGGTGAAGAATCGAGCCTTTAAACGGGCTTCGGCCAGCTCGCTGTCCGCATCGCTGTCCCACACGATGCCCCCGCCAATACCCAGCGTTCCACCCTGGGGTGTCAGCGACAATGTCCGGATCGCAACATTGAAGGACATGCGCCCCGGGGCAGCAAATCCGACAGCACCGCAATAGATGCCACGCGCCTCACCCTCGATCTTGCGGATGATTTCCATCGCGCGGATCTTCGGCGCACCCGTCACCGAACCACAGGGAAAAAGCGCCGGCACGATCTGCACGAACGAAGGATCCTGCGCCAGCAGCCCATGCACGCCCGATGTCAGCGTATGGTAGGTCGGATACGTCTCGACCGAGCACAGGTCATCGACCCGAACGCTTCCGGCTTCGCAGATGCGCGACAGGTCGTTGCGCATCAGATCCACGATCATCAGGTTTTCGGCCCGCTGCTTGGGATCGGCTTGAAGGTCGAGCGCGCGACGACGGTCCTCCGCCGGCACTGGGTGCCGGCCGGTCGTACCCTTCATGGGACGCACTGTGATTTGCCGACCAGCCACGCTGAAGAAGGTCTCGGGCGAGAACGACAGCACATCCTCTTCCGGAAAATGCAGCAGGGCGCACCCACCGGCCCGCGCGCGTTCGCGCAGGCTCAGATAAAGCGCAGGAACGTGCGGCACCTGTTCCGTTCGAATCTTGTAGGTGAGGTTGACCTGATAGACATCGCCAGCACCGATGAGATCATGAACTTCCTGGAACCGGCCCCGATACTGATCATCCGTAATTGCTTCTCGCGCGCCGACATGTGCGGACGCAAAGTCCCCTGCACTGGCAAGGAACCTGTCGCGCTCGCGTGCCGACAGAATGTCGTGTTTCGAATACGCAACAAACCGCAGCAAGGGGTGGTCGGTTGGCGGCAGAAGGTTACGCAGCCGCTCTTCGAAGCAATAGCCAAGTTCATAGGACATGTACCCTGCAACGGGGTGACCTGCCGCCACCAGGGCATCCAGGCGCGCAAGGGCCTCACCCGCTGCCGCAGGGCTTCTAACGACAACCTCTTCCAGGGGCCCCTGCAGCAGCAAGGCACCCCGCTCCGGCGATGTCGCATCGTCCATCAGGGCGAAGGAAGGACGATCCTTCCACGGCGTAGGTGCATCTTGACTTGACATGCGTAGGAACCGGACCAAACTCTTGAAGACGAGGCAAGCGCAAGCTCGGCCCGTTCTGGGAAATGGTGACAGAAAATGCAATGCGGCCAGAGGGCATAGATGGCGAAGCCAGGCCTCCCCGGAAGCCCTTTTTTTCTTGGCTTTGACGAGATAGAGCGTCTGGTGGAGTTCGCCAGCCGTGGCTCGGCCGAGGCGTTTCCTCCTCTCAACATCGAGCAATTCGGCGACGGGTCGATACGTATAACGATTGCCGTGGCGGGATTTGAGCCCGAAAACCTCGCAGTCACGCTCTGCGACCGCGAGCTGACCGTTCGGGGTGAGCGCAAGCCGCCAGGCGAAGGAAAGGCCTACCTTCACAAGGGAATTGCGGAGCGTTCGTTCACCCGAAGTTTTGCCCTGGCCTCAAGCATCGAAGTTGTGTCCGCATCGCTGAGCAACGGACTATTGAGGATAAGATTGCAGCAGAACCGCCGAATCCCCGAAACTGTTCAGGTTCCAATCACGGTCGATTGATCGCATCTTGCCATTCAATTTCCACAAATCCCTCCCATATACAATCCGTGGGCACCAGGATCGGGAGAGAGCTTTCGGTCTGGTGCGCGTGGAGCAGGTAACATGCAAGACAAGCAAATCAACACCAACGCTGCCTTGGGGGCGCAAGGGCCCCACGCTCACCTACTGGCAGAGAATCTCGTCTATGTCCGCGAGACGCCAGCGGCAGACTTGATGACTCAGGGTCTGGTGCCGCCGAAGGTACGTCTTGATCCAGTCCAGAAGTACTTTGTGGTCTGCGCGGCAGATGGGAGGCCTCTTGCCATCCTGGATGATCGCGAGCTTGCTTTCGCCGCCGCACGCGAGCACGACATGCTTCCGGTCAGCGTGCACTGACAATTTCAGGCTGCACGGGAGCCAGCAGGCGGCTCGGTCAGCAGCGCATAGAGCGCATCGGCGGTGCGCGCAGAGCGCAACTGCTCGCACCGGCCGCCGTGACGCATCAGCCTTGAAATCCTTGCCAGCGCCTTGAGATGGTCCGCACCGGCGTCTGCAGGCGTGAGAAGCAGGAACACGAGATCCACCGGGAGGTCGTCGGGCGCCCCGAACGCGATTGGGTGCTGCAGCTTCGCAAAAAGACCAGTGATCCGGGAAAGGCCCGGAATTCGTCCATGGGGCAACGCAACCCCTCGACCCACGGCAGTACTGGCGAGCATCTCGCGCGCCCACAAGGCTTCGAACACGGGTCCAGCTTCCAACCCGGCGCGCGACGCCACGATGACCGAGAGGTCGGACAACAGCTTGCGCTTGCCTGACGCCTTCATGTCGCAGAACACATCAGCCGGACTGAGGATGTCCGCAACAGCCATTTCTCACCTTTCGCTGGCCAGGAACGCAGCCGTCACATCACTTCTTGGTGAGATCCATATTGGGATCGATCCAGCCGATATTGCCGTCCGATCGCCGATAGACAACGTTGATGGCACCGTGAGCCGCATTATGAAACACGAGGGCAGGGGCCTCCATGAGATCAAGCTGCATGACGGCTTCACCGACAGACATTTTCCGCAGTTGCGTTGTTCCTTCGGAGACAACAATGGGATTGAGAGGCCCGGTCTGCTCGTGATCCTCACCGTGGTCGGCTGAAATCACCTGTTCGCGCGCCTGCGTGATGTCATAGGCTGGGCGTGCAGGGCTGTGATGATCGCGAAGGCGGCCCTTGTGACGCTGGGCTCGCTTGTCCATGCGTTCGATGGCACCGTCAAAGCTGGCATAGATGTCGGATGATCGGTTCTGTGAGTGCAGATAGAGCCCCGACGCCAGGTGGACCGAGCAATCCGTGCGGTAAACATTACCGTCACGCGAGAACGTGACGGACCCGTCGACGGGGCGATCGAAGAATTTGCCCACGGACTGGCTCATGCGCGTCTGCACATAGTTGCGCAGGGCATTTCCAATGTCGATCTGCTTGCCGGTGATGCTGAGTTCCATGGCGTGTCGGGTCCCTCATTAGTGTGAACGGTCACCAATCCTGCACGTCGTCGATGGGCACGAATTCACTCTCCTGCCTCGCGGCAACTGCACACATGCGCACGCAGCGAAATGCCCATCCTGATCTGGCCACGCGCAAGGACCCCGTCAAGGGGTCGCCCCGCTGACCGACAGGGCTGCAGACATTTTCAGCTTCTTGCGATCCACCGAAGAAGGGATCCGCAACGCCTCCCTGTATTTCGCTACCGTGCGGCGCGCGATGTCGATCCCTGCGCCGCGCAGCACCTCGACAATCCGGTCATCAGAGAGCACGGCGCTGGGGCTTTCCGCATCGATCAACGCGCGGATCCGATGGCGCACGGACTCGGAGGACAACGACTCTCCACCCTCGGTCGCAGACTGGATGGCTGACGAGAAGAAATACTTCAACTCGAACGTTCCGCGGGGCGTCGCCATGTACTTGTTCGCAGTGACGCGGCTGACAGTCGACTCATGCATGCCGGTCGCTTCCGCGACGGTCTTGAGGTTGAGGGGCCTCAGATGAGAGATGCCATGCGCCAGAAAGCCATCCTGCTGGCGGATGATTTCCGCGGCAACCTTCAGGATGGTGCGGGCTCTCTGCTCAAGGCTGCGCACGAGCCAATTCGCATTGTTGACTTGCTCGGTAACATAGGCCTTCGCATCCTTGTCCTTCCCGCCCACCGTGGCAGCATAGCGTGAATTGACAAGCACACGCGGCAGCGTTTCCGTGTTCAGCTCCACATGAAAGCCGCCACTGGCCGACGCCCGGACATGAATGTCTGGAACAACTGGCTGGACAGGCTCGCTGCCGAACTTGAGACCTGGTTTGGGATTGAGCTCCCGGATCTCCGCGATCATGTCCGCGAGATCTTCCGCCGAGACACCCGTCACCCGCAACAGGCCTTGCATGTCGCGCTTGCCAAGAAGCGGCAGGTGATCAAGCAGGGCTTGCATGGCCGGATCAAGCCTGTTGCGTTCCCTGAGCTGGAGGGCAAGGCATTCGCTGAGCGATCGTGCTCCCACGCCCGTCGGATCGAAGGTCTGGATGACCGTCAGAACAGTCCGGATTGCTTCGACGGGGACCACGAGCGTCTGGGCGATGGCATCAAGGTCAGCCATGAGGTAGCCGCACTCATCGATCATGTCGATGAGATAGGCACCGATCAACCGATCGCGCGGGTCGGTGCAGGCAAGCTGCAACTGCGCTTCGAGGTGCTCATGAAGGTTGAGAGGGCGCGTCAATGTCGCTTCGAGCGAAAGCGCTTCTTCATTGTCCAGTCGACCGCCGCGGCTATCCATCGAGGATGATGGTCCAGCGTCGCGCAGCGTGTCCTGGGCGCGCTCACTGGCCGAGTCCTCGGAATAGACATTGTCATAATCCGTGTCGACGGCCTCTGCCGCATTGGCGGGTGGTGCATCTTCCGAAAGCACAAGCGAAGTGGCTTCGGCCAAGACAGGGTCTGCATCCTGGTCGGTCGGAGCATCACCTTCTTCCCGCTCGAGCATAGGATTGCGCTCGAGCTCCTGGTCGACGAACACCTGCAACTCCAGGTTCGACATTTGCAGCAGCTTGATGGCCTGCTGCAATTGGGGCGTCATCACGAGGCCCTGTCCCTGCCGTATCTCCAGTCTCTGGTTCAATGCCATCGAGCGGGTATCCTACAGGGAAAACTTTTCGCCGAGATAGACCCGGCGAACATCGATATTCGAGACGATCTCGTGGGGCGTGCCTTCTGTCATCACCTCGCCATCATGAATGATGTAGGCACGGTCGATGATGTCCAGGGTCTCACGGACATTATGATCGGTGATAAGCACGCCGATCCCGCGTTCCTTCAGGTGATGTACCAGCTTGCGGATATCGCCGATGGCGATCGGGTCAATGCCGGCGAAGGGCTCGTCGAGCAACATGAAGGAGGGCTGCGTCGCAAGCGCACGCGCAATCTCGACACGCCGGCGCTCACCACCCGAGAGGGCCAATGCCGGCGCCCGACGCAGATGCTCGATCGAGAATTCCGCTAACAGGTCATCGACCAGCTGCTGGCGCTTTTCCCGGTCACGCGCGACCAGTTCAGCAACTGCCAGCAGGTTCTGCTCCACCGTCAGCCCGCGGAAGATCGAGGCTTCCTGGGGAAGATAGCCGATCCCAAGTCGAGCGCGCCGATACATCGGCAGGACCGTGATGTCATGTCCATCCAGCAGGATCTGGCCGCTATCGGCGGGAATGAGACCCGTGATCATGTAGAAGCAGGTCGTCTTGCCCGCGCCATTGGGTCCAAGAAGTCCGACGGCTTCCCCGCGCCGGACCTGAAGGGAGACACCACGCACCACCGGCCGGCGCCGGAAGCTCTTGCCAATCTGGTTGACCACAAGGCCGGTCTGTTCAGCCACGAGATGTGGCCGTCCATACTCAAAGCCTTGGGCACCGGCGTGGTTCATGTTGGTCTCGAAAGAACTTTACGAATTCAGCGTGTCGATAAAATCCGGTTGGCCTTAAAGTTGCGTTGAAATTCAGCGGTTCGCGCCCTTTTCTTTGACGTCGTCACCCGTTTTTGGCTGCACGCCGGGGGTGGGGAGCTTCAGTGGCTTCGTCGGAACGAAAATTCCGGTGACACGACCGTCAGGCCCGCCGCCCAGAAGGTCCGCTTTTCCTGTGGCAAGGTTAACCACGAGTGAAGAGCCCTGCATCGCGTTAGGACCTTTGACCAGCGTCACCTTGCCCGAAAGCTTCACGACGCGCTCCGAGATCGAGTACACCGCCGTGCTCCCCGTCGCCTGGCCCTGCGGCGAAGACAGGATGACACCGCCCTTGGCCTCGATGTGTTCGATGGTCCCGCGCGATACCTTTATCGCCAGCGTATCCGAGCGCAGGATCAGGCTTCCCTGTATGACCCTGACATTGCCCGCATAGGTCGCCGTTTCGGACCGCATGTCAGCAGTCGTTGAATCGGCCGTGATCGAAATGGGCTGGTCACTGTCGCGCCCCATTCCCGAAAACGGGTTGGGTACACCCTGCGCCAGCGCCGGTTGGGCGACCGCTGCCGCCGAGAGGGCAGCAAGCGCGAGCAGTCCTTGGATCTTCACGTCGTGTTACCTCTTCTTCAGCGGGGCCACCGCTGTCGTGACGCCGGGATCCTCTTCATCGCCGACCGCTTCTGCAACTCCTTCCGGGTTGGTGGTGGCCGCATCGGCTGCCTCCCCCTTGCGAGCTGCAGGAAAGTAATTGGTCGAGACCCCTCCCGAGAAGGTGAGAATACCCGGATCCTTCATTCCTTCAAAGCGCTTCGCCGCAATCACGCCCAGCGGACCCTGGCACTTGATGGGTTGGTCACCCTTGAGGACACCCGACCCGAAATCATACCGTGCGCGCTCCGTATGGCACTCATAACCGCGATCGGAGTAGATGTTGATGGCCTTGTTGAGGTCCAGGGTCTTGCCTTCGACGTCAAGCACACCCTCCACGGCACCGACCTGAAGCCAGCTTCTGTCCTGCATCGTGATGTCAGCCTTCACTTCGTCGATGGTCATCAGACTGGCCTTGCCAGGTTCGACGGAAGCGCCTTTTGCAGTCACGGTGAACGGCTGGCCGCGACCATCGGTACCAATGAGCTTGGGTGCCACCAGCGCCCTGTCGGCTGTTATGTCGTTCATCTCGGTGGCTGTAATGCGAATCGTTTCACCGTCACGTCCGTTCGTAGAATAGAGGATCACCATCGACACGAGGCTGAGCGCTACGATGGGCAGCATGACCTTCATGATGCGGACGAAACGTGAATAGCCGGCGATCGAGTCCGCGCCCTGGCGGGAGCGCATCTCCCACTGCTCCAGGCGAGAGCGTGGAGGTTGTTCAGGGGCAGGAACAAGCTTGCCGGTAACAGGATCCTGTATGTAGCGGACCATGGCCAGGTGCGCCTATGCCACGCCGGCACGCAGGCAGTCGTGGATGTGCACGATGCCCACAGGCCGCGGGTGAGGGGCAGAAGCTTCTTCATCGCCTACGACGAAAAGGCAGGTGACCGGTATGTTGTGCTGGTTCATGAGGCGAAGGGCTTCCGCCCCCAGCGCGCCGGCGCGGATCAGCCGTGGATGCGTGGTCATCACCTCGTCGGCGGTGCAGGACATCAGGTCGCCCTGCATGTGCCGCCTGAGATCGCCGTCGGTAATGACACCCAGAAGGCAGCCCCGCTCGTCCACAACACCCGCGCAACCAAATCGCTTGGAGGTCATTTCCAGGAGGACATGGCTCATTGCCGAGCCGGAAGCGACCAGGGGAAGCTCGCGTCCGGTGTGCATGATGTCAGCCACCCGGACGAGGCGCCGCCCGAGCGATCCGCCCGGATGCAAGGCCCGGTAGTCATCTGCAGTAAACCCGCGGCGCTTCATCAGGGCGACGGCCAGCGCATCGCCCAGAGCCAGCGTCATCGTCGTCGAGGTCGTTGGCGCAAGTCCCATCGGGCAGGCCTCGGGCGCCGCAGGCAGGATGAGAGGCACGTCAGCATGCTGCACCAGTGGCGACTGGCTGCCGCTGGTGATCGCGATCATCGGGATCCCGGCGCGGCGCGTATACTCGATGATGTCAGTCAGTTCCTGCGTCTTGCCGGAATTGGACAGAAGCAGCGCAGCGTCCTTGCGCGTGACAAATCCGAGGTCGCCGTGGCTGGCCTCACCTGGATGAACGAACTGGGATGGCGTTCCGGTCGACGCCAAAGTAGCAGCGATCTTGGCACCCACAAGACCGCTCTTGCCCATGCCCGAGACGATCACGCGCCCTTCGACACCCATGATGAGGTCGACAGCCTGCGAGAAGCGCTGGTCCAGCGACCGGGCCAGCTCTCCCAGCGCCTCGGCCTCCGTTACCAGCACACGTCGAGCAGCCTCGAGGTCGGGAGCGCCAGCTTTCGAAGACGGAAGATCATCGTGCGCGACTGTCATTGGACCCACTTGTCAAAAGCCGCATTGCCCCCGCCCGAAATCCTCAGAGCCTTGGGGCGCCCTGGGCGCTGGAGCGCAAAAAACAACAGGTAAACAGTATGGTCTCTCTGCATGGTGGAATCAAGCGACGGCGCCCCTGTTTGCCAAGACCGGCGCACGCCATTCAGAGCCGGAAATGGGGCGACCAGGCGCTGACGCCCGGTTAATGGGCGAAGATGTCGTCAGCCGACCAGCCATCCAGGTCGAGGGCCGCGCGCGTGCCGACAAAGCCGAAACAGGCGCGCGCCAGGTCAAGGCGCCCCTCACGGACAAGCATGGCCTCGAGGGCTGTCTTGAGTTTGTGCAGGTGGAGAACGTCCGACGCCGCATACGCAAGTTGCGCATCACTGAGCTTGACGGCCCCCCAGTCGGAACTCTGCTGCTGCTTGGACAGGTCGACGTCGAGCAGTTCCTTCACGAGGTCTTTCAGGCCATGTTTGTCGGTATACGTCCGGACAAGTTTCGAAGCGATCTTCGTGCACCACACCGGCGAAACGGATGCATTCAGGTACTTCCTGAACACCGCAACATCGAAGCGCGCATAGTGGAAGATCTTGACGACCTCAGCATCCTCCAGCAGCCGCACGAGATTCGGCGCCCGATAGGTCCCGCGATCTAAGCGCACCACGTGGCAGTGCCCGTCTCCCCCTGACAGCTGCGCAAGGCACAGCGCATCCCTCTGGGGGTTGAGGCCGAGCGTTTCGGTGTCAACAGCGACGCTTTTGCCGAAATCGACGCCGCCCGGCAGGTCGCCCTCGTGGAAGTGAATTCGCATGCGGCGATGTCCCCGGATATTCTGTCACGTATCGGGAATGGTGCCCAGAAGAGGATTTGAGTTATCCACAGTCTGGACTGTTGAATTATAAGCGCTTTTCGTCCGCCTGATCGGCCGGTTTAGCACCACGTCGCAGCACTAAACTTAGTACCTCGGCCCGGTCAAGCCCGTGCTGAGAAGTTTGAGTCCGCATTTGGGCGGAGTTCGAGTCCCATTTGCGACTCGAAGCGGAACTCCCTGCCGCAGATGGGCACCTTGATTGCATTGCAATCAACGCAATCATTGCGTATGTAGCTGGGATTGGAGGAGCGATATGGCCAGCCTGACGATCCGAAACCTCGAAGAGGACACCAAGGAGCGCTTGCGTGTGCGCGCGGCGCAAAACGGGCGCTCCATGGAGGAAGAGGCGCGTGCGATCCTGCGCGCTACGGTGGCTGGCGCCACCGCCGCCGACCTGTGGACGCGATCGCGCGCCCTGTTCGCCGGCGCAAAGGGTATCGACCTCACGCTCCCATCGCGCGCCTCTGACCGAACGCCGCCTGCTTTCGACGCTGACGAATGATATTGCTCGATACCAATGTGGTGTCGGAGCTGATGCGTCCGGCCCCCGATCCCAAGGTGCGTACCTGGCTTGACGGCTTGGGCGCGACCCCCGTCTCAACGAATGCGGTTACCGTTGCGGAGGTTATGTTCGGCCTCTCGCGGCTGCCGGATGGCAAGCGCCGTTCTGACCTCATCGAACGGTTCGATGCGCTGATCCTAGGACCGCCCGCTTTGCCCGTGCTGGGCCTTGACGAACAAGCCGGTCGCCTCGCCGGCGAGTTTCGAGCGCTGCGCGAGAGCCTGGGGCTCGGGTCTTCGCCATCGGACATGATGATTGCCGCAATCGCGGCGGCGAACGGGGCGAGTCTCGCGACCCGCAATGTGGACGACTTCTCTGGACTGCCAATCAGCGTCATCAATCCTTGGGGTTGAGTCGGGAGAGGGGCGTTCACATCGCGTGCTCGTTTGATATCCCGAACATCGTTGCACATTCCACCAGGCGCGGTTGGAGGGCATCCCACCAAATCAGGACGTCCTTGCAAATCTGGACTTCAGATCCAGGATTGCATCCTGAGTCCAGAAGCGACGCGATCGGCGGGAGAGGGAGCTAAAGCCGCCATCGCAGGGCTGCGCCAGCACGGGAAGCTTCTCGCCGATTGCCGCCGCTCGTCACTCCTCCAGCGGTGCCGGATGTTGGTCTATCCGTGAAAGCCTCGGAACTCGCCTGCCTCGCGCGATGAGGGCACCCGGTGCGATCGTGGTATTGGCGCCGATCTTTGCGCCGTCGCCGACGAGTGCGCCGAATTTTTCTACCCCTGTGTCGATAATGAAGCCTTCGCGGACAATGCGGATGCGCTTGTCATCCATCTCGTTCCGGTAGTTGGCGATGATTGCCCCGGCCTCGACGTTCACGTCAGACCCCAAAATGGAATCGCCGACGAAACTCAGGTGGGCGACCTTTGCACGTGGAAACAGGAAGGTGGTCTTCAACTCGCAAGCAGGCCCGACGGTACAGTCTTCGTCCAGAACCACGCCTCCGCGTAGATAAGCGCTTGAAGCCACAAAAGCGCGGGGTCCGATTATCGCGGGAGCTTTGACGACGGCACCACTCTCCACGACTGCGGTCCGGTGGACCGCAACGTCGTTGCGAGTATCGAAATCGGGTGTCAACGAGGCGATCGCACGGCTAATCAGTTCCGGGGCGGACGCCGTTAGAGCCCATGGCGCGCGATTGGACGCGAAAAATCGTGAGCTTCGCCAGCTTTCGATGAAGTCTCCGATATCCACCTGCACGGACTATTCTCCCGACTGTCTCGATTGACACAGCCACGTTGATCGCGACTTTTTGCCAACCTTACGCACCTTCGACTCCAGACGCCAACGCACACGCGGTCAATTGAGCGCGGCGTCACCGAAAGCGACAATCGAAGGTGTTTCAACGCGTGAGGTCCGGCGTCGAATCGGACGTTTCGGCGATCGCGCACGCCGCCGACAACGCGCCGATCGCCAGCCAGCTTCCGAGTACCGGGCGAACTTCTCGGCCCAGCCCTTCCCGAAAGCCGCCGTATAGGCGGGCCTCAACCGGGCCGGAATCTGTTTGCGGGCCACCCACGAGCCCGACTTGGCGTCACGTGCAAGCATCCAGTTCAGCGCCACGCTTAGTACCTCGGTTTAGTACCGAAGGCGGATTCAGCGCTTATGAAACTCAACAAACCCAGTGTTTACAAGGCTTTTCGCCTAGTATGGTGCCCAGAAGAGGACTCGAACCTCCACACCTTGCAGTACTAGTACCTGAAACTAGCGCGTCTACCAATTCCGCCATCTGGGCATGCACGAGCAGTCAAGGGCGGGATTGGTATCCGCCGGGACCCGTCGCTGTCAACGGAAACGCAACAAAACCACCCTTCAATCCGGGCGCGCTTTTGGCTATCAAGCGCCAACCGAAGCCGTCGCTCGAGGATTGGACCCGTGCAGCAACCAACATCAGGCAAGCTCATCACCATTTTTGGCGGATCCGGCTTCGTGGGGAAGCAGGTGGTCCGTCGCCTCGTGCGGGACGGCTACCGCATCAGGGTCGTGACGAGAAACCCGAACCTGCATCTCGACCTCAAGCCGCTTGGCGAGGTCGGGCAGATCTCCATCGTCAGGGGGGATGTCCGCAAGGCGGACCAGGTGCGCAAAGCCGTGAAGGGGGCTGCCGGCGTGGTCAATCTGGTGGGCATCCTGCGGCCAGGCGGCGGGCAGTCGTTTGCAGCCATTCACGCCGCCGCACCCGCGACCGTGGCGCATGCCTGCGCGGCCGAAGGTGTCCAGGCCCTGGTGCAAATGTCGGCGATTGGGGCCGATTCAGGTTCGAACTCTGCTTACGCCCGCAGCAGGGCCGGGGGAGAGGCCGCGGCCCGGGAAGCCTTCACCGACGCCGTCATACTGCGCCCCTCGGTGATCTTTGGAAATGAGGACGGCTTCTTCAACCTGTTTGCGCGCCTGATGCGCCTGGCGCGCGGCTTCTTTCCCTCCTTCGGTGGCGGCGGCACCAGGTTCCAGCCTGTCTATGTCGGCGACGTCGCTGAAGCGGTGTCGCTTGCGCTGCATCGCCCGGCCATGAAGGGCAGGACGTTCGAGCTCGGCGGACCAGCCATCATGACACTCCAGCAAATCCTGGACCTGATCGCCCGCGAAACAGGTCGCAGCTTCCTCTTCATTCCGGTGCCGTTCTTCGTGCTCGAGCTTGTAGGATTTATTTCAGGCTGGCTACCCTTCGCTCCCATGACGTGGGATCAGGCCAAGCTCCTGCGCAAGGACAATGTGGTTGGAGCTGGATCGGATGCGGGCCACATCGGCACGTTCGCCGATCTGGGCATCCAGCCAACGCCTGTCGAAGCCATCGTCGGATCCTATCTCTACGCGTACAGGCCTTCGGGCCAGTACGGCAGTGCACGACCGGTCTGAAGGTCCTGCGTCAAGCCAGCAGGAATTCCTTGGTGAAAAGGTAGCTGAGCATCAGGCTGCCGACGAAGATCCGATACCATGCGAAGACGCCGTAGCCATGGTTTGCCACAAAGGCAAGGAATGTGCGCACCACGAAATAAGCGCTCATGAAGGCGACGACGAACCCGATTCCCAGGACCAGGACATCTGACGACCCGAGGCTGTGCCAGTGTTTGTAGAGCGCGTAGCTCGACGCACCGAACATCGTCGGGATTGCAAGGAAGAACGAGAACTCAGCTGCGGCGCTGCGCTCGACCTTCATGACCAGCGAGCCCATGATCGTTGCCCCCGAGCGTGACACGCCCGGCACGAGGGCGAGGCACTGGCAAAGGCCGATCTTCAGGTAAAGCGAGAGCGGGAAATCCTCGACGGAATAGTACTGGGGTATGCGCACGACGCGCTCGATGTAAAGGATCGCAAAACCTCCGAGCACGAGCGACACCGCAACGACATACTTGGAAAACAGATAGGTCGTGATGAAATCCGACAGCAGCCACCCCAGCGCAGCAGCTGGCAGGAAGGCGACCAGCAGTCCGAGTGCAAACCGGCGGGCATTCTCGTTGAACGGAATGGCCTTCGTCACTTTCCACAAATAGTCGGAGTAGATTACGCAGATCGACAGGATGGCCCCGAACTGGATGAAGATCTCGAAGACCCCGCCCGGCGGCACGTCGAGGTCCAGCAGTTCCTTCACCAGAATCATGTGTCCGGTCGAGGAGATGGGCAGAAACTCGGTAATGCCTTCCACCAGCGCCAGAATGATGGCGGAGACGATTTTCCAGAGAAGTTCCATGGACCCTGCAAGACACAAGTGGGAGGCGAAACCTCACCAGACCGTACAACACGCTCTGCAAAGGCACAAACACAGCAGCACCGTAAGGTTTCTTGGATAAAGGACCGAATCGGTCCAAATAACCGCAACTTCAAGCCTCCATGAAATGGTCAGCGGCGAATACACCCATAATAAGACAGTAACACTTCCATAAAATATGATTTTGCGCTTGCGAAGACATGTTTTGTCTCTATACGAAGCTCATAAGCAAAAAAATTTCGGAATTCGAGGTATGGCAGACAATAAGATGTTGCGGTTCGTGTCGTTGCCGCGGTCCATGCCCGAAAAGCGCCTGGTCAGCCACCGACGCGCCGATTTCAACGAGATTTACGACGAGTTCGCGTCGCCCCAGGCAGGCCAGCAAGCCAGCCGCTGTTCGCAGTGCGGGGTCCCGTTCTGCCAGGTCAGCTGCCCGCTGCAGAACAACATTCCCGACTGGCTGAAACTCACGGCCGAGGGACGCCTCGAGGAGGCCTACGAGGTTTCTCAGGCAACCAACAACATGCCCGAGATCTGCGGGCGTATCTGCCCCCAGGATCGCCTCTGCGAGGGCAGTTGTGTCATAGAGCAATCCGGCCATGGCACTGTGACCATCGGCGCCGTCGAAAAATACATCACCGACACGGCCTGGGAGAGCGGATGGGTGAGGCCGATCACGGCAGGACCGGCGACGGGCCGCTCTGTCGGCATCATTGGAGCGGGGCCGGCAGGCCTCGCAGCAGCCGAACAGCTCCGTCAGCGCGGCCACGCGGTCACCATCTACGACCGCTACGACCGTGCCGGGGGATTGCTCATCTACGGCATTCCGAACTTCAAGCTCGAAAAACATGTGGTGGAGCGCCGGACAGACCGCCTTTCGGCCGGCGGCATTGAGTTTCGGCTCAACACTGACATCGGCGGCACGCTGCCCTTCGCAAGCCTGCGGCGCGACCATGACGCCGTTCTTGTCGCGACCGGCGTCTACAAGCCGAGGGAGTTGTCAGCACCGGGCGTAGGCCTGAAGGGCGTTGTACCAGCGCTTTCTTTCCTGACGGCATCCAATCGCGTTTGCCTCGGCGAGAAAGTGAAGGCCTTCGACAACGGCACCCTGAACGCACGCGACCGACATGTCGTGGTTGTCGGTGGCGGTGACACGGCGATGGACTGCGTTCGTACGGCTGTGCGACAGGGCGCGAAGTCTGTGACATGCCTCTACCGTCGCGACCGTGAGAATATGCCGGGTTCCCTGCGGGAAGTAGGTCACGCCGAGGAAGAAGGCGTTGTCTTTTCGTGGCTCGCGGCCCCGAAAGCTTTCATGGGCAATGCGAACGTCACGGCAGTGAAGGCCGTGCGCATGCGCTTGAGCGCGCAGGACGGATCCGGACGCCAGGCGCCGGAGGAACTTCCCGGCAGTGAATTCACGCTGCCCGCAGACATGGTGATCCTCGCGCTCGGCTTCGATCCCGAGGATTTGAACAACGCCTTCAGCGAACCTGGCCTCGGCATCAGCAGGCATGGAACACTGTCGATCGATCCACGCACCATGATGACATCACTGCCGGGCGTATTCGCCGCGGGCGACATCGCGCGTGGCGCATCTCTGGTGGTCTGGGCGATCAAGGATGGTCGCGATGCTGCAGAGTCGATCCACGCCTGGCTTGAGACGGCCGCGCAGGGTGCGCGGGTCGCCGCGGAATAGAAAAATGACCGAGCACGTCACGCAGGAACTCGCACGCTACGCTGTCAACGCGCATCGCCTCGAGGAAGGCCACTGCTATCATCCAGACCAGGAACGCGACGCCTGCGGCGTTGGCCTTGTTGCGGCGATCGACGGCCAGCCCCGCCGGGAAATCGTGCTGCACGCAATCAATGCGCTGAAATGCGTCTGGCATCGGGGCGCTGTCGATGCAGATGGCAAGACAGGTGACGGTGCCGGCATCCACATCCAGGTGCCACAAGCCTTTTTTGGTGACGAGGTGCGCCTGACCGGGCACCCGCTGCAATCCGGCCGCATCGGCATCGGCATGATCTTCCTGCCACGCACCGACTACACCGCACAGGAAACGTGCCGGACGATCGTCGAGGCAGAGATCCTGCGGTTCGGCTATTACATCTACGGTTGGCGTCAGGTCCCTGTCGACATCTCCGTGATCGGCGAGAAGGCAAACGCGACGCGCCCCGAAATCGAGCAGATCATGTTCGACACCGGTGACACGAAAAGCGTCGAGGAGGTTGAACGCGACCTCTTCATCATTCGCCGCCGCATCGAGACACAGGTGCGCCGCGCATCCATCCCGAACTTCTACGTCTGCTCGCTGTCGACGCGTTCGTTGATCTACAAGGGCATGTTTCTCGCTGAGCAACTGTCGGTATTCTATCCCGACCTGATGGACCCGCGCTTTGTCTCACCCATGGCGATATTCCATCAGCGTTATTCGACGAACACCTTCCCGACCTGGTACCTCGCGCACCCCTTCCGCATGATTGCCCACAACGGTGAGATCAACACTATCAAGGGCAACACCAACTGGATGAAGAGCCATGAAGTGCGCATGGCCGACGAGTCCTTCGGCGACTACCAGGAAGACATCAAGCCGATCATACAGCCTGGCTCCTCGGACTCCGCCGCGCTGGACGCGGTATTCGAAGTGCTCTGTCGTGCCGGTCGCTCCGCGCCCATGGCCAAGACGTTGCTGATCCCGGAAGCCTGGTCGAAGAACCAGGGCTCCATGCCGGAATCACATCGTGCCATGTACCAATATGCCAACGCTGTCATGGAACCCTGGGACGGACCAGCGGCCCTTGCGATCACGGACGGGCGCTGGGTCGTCGCAGGCCTGGATCGCAATGGTCTGAGGCCATTGCGCTACTCCATCACCAAGGATGGCCTGCTCTTCGTGGGCTCCGAAACCGGAATGGTCGTCCTGCATGAACCCAACATCGCGAGAAAGGGCAGGGTCGGCCCTGGGCAGATGATCTGCGTCGACCTCGAGAAGGGGCGCTTCTACGACGACCGCGAGATCAAGGATGAACTCGCATCATCCGACAAGTTCGAGGACTGGACGAAAAACATCGTCGAGCTTGACCCCATCATAGGTCCCGGCCCCGAGCCGCGGATGTTCGAGGAGAAGTCTGACCTTCGCAGGCGACAGCTTGCCGCTGCCCTGTCGATGGAAGACCTCGAGATGGTTCTCCATCCGATGGTCGAGGACAGCAAGGAGCCCGTGGGCTCCATGGGCGACGACACGCCGCTTGCAGTCCTGTCCCAGCACTACCGCCCTCTTTCCCATTATTTCCGGCAGAATTTCAGCCAGGTCACGAACCCGCCGATCGACAGCCTGCGCGAGGATCGCGTCATGAGCTTGCGCACGCGCTTCAAGAATCTTGGCAATGTGCTGGCCCAGAACAAGTCACAGCTTGAGGTGTTCACCCTCGAAAGTCCTGTGATTTCGACCGGCATGTACGATCGCATGAAGGAACATCTGAAGGACCGTTTCTACGAAATCGACTGCACATTCGAGGTGCGCGATGGCGCGGCGGATGCCGGCGCACTGAAGACTGCCCTCGACAAGATCTGTGCCCAGGCCGAGGAGGCAGTCCGCAGCGGCTACGCTCACCTGATCCTGACCGACGAACGCGTCGGGCCCACGATGGCGGCAATGCCGATGATCCTCGCCACCGGCGCCGTTCATGCCCATCTCGTCCGCACGCAGTTGCGAACCTTCACCTCGCTGAATGTCCGCTCGGCCGAGTGCATCGACACGCATTACTTCGCCGTCCTGATCGGCGTGGGCGCAACAACGGTCAATGCCTATCTCGCGCAGGAATGCATCGCCGACCGCCACGCACGAGGTCTGTTCGGTAACCGCCGGCTTGGCGAATGCGTAAAGAGCTATCTCGACAGCGTCAGCGCCGGCCTGCTCAAGATCATCTCGAAGATGGGCATCTCGGTCATCTCGTCCTACCGTGGCGGGTACAATTTCGAGGCGGTGGGCCTGTCCCGCTCGATGGTGGCCGAATACTTCCCCGGCATGCCCTCGCGTATTTCAGGTATCGGTCTGGCAGGCATCCAGAAGCGCATTTGCCGACAGCACGCGCGTGCCTTTGCCCAGGATGTCACGGCCCTGCCGATCGGCGGCCTCTATCGCTATCGTGCCGGCGGTGAAGCCCACGCACATTCTGCCGAGACCATCCACCTCCTGCAGACATCGGTGACGCAGGAAAGTCGATCGACATTTCGTAAGTACACGGATGCCATCCGCCGCGCACCCCCCACAAGCCTGCGCCATCTGATGGACTTCCGCCCTCGAGGCACCGCACCCGTTCCCGCCGAGGACGTCGAGTCAATCACCGAGATCAGCAAGCGCTTCGTTACACCAGGCATGTCGCTCGGCGCACTCTCGCCCGAGGCGCATGGCACGTTGAACATCGCCATGAACCGCATTGGTGCCAAGTCCGACTCCGGCGAAGGCGGTGAGGATCCTGCACGCTTCAAGCCGAGCCCCAACGGCGACAACGCCAACTCGGCCATCAAGCAGATCGCCTCAGGACGCTTCGGTGTCACCGCCGAATACCTGAACCAGTGTCGCGAGATCGAGATCAAGGTCGCGCAGGGAGCAAAGCCGGGTGAGGGCGGCCAGTTACCCGGTTTCAAGGTCACCGAGCTCATTGCAAAATTCAGGCATGCAACGCCCGGCGTGACATTGATCTCGCCGCCACCCCACCATGACATCTACTCGATCGAGGACCTCGCTCAGCTCATCTACGACCTGAAGCAGGTGAACCCGGACGCACGCGTCTGCGTGAAACTGGTCGCGTCGACCGGCATCGGCACGATTGCAGCAGGTGTCGCCAAGGCAAAGGCCGACGTGATCCTGATCTCGGGCCACGTCGGTGGCACCGGCGCATCGCCGCTCACATCGATCAAGTACGCTGGCGTGCCCTGGGAAATGGGGCTGACGGAGGTCAACCAGGTCCTCACCCTCAACAATCTGCGCCATCGCGTGGTGCTCAGGACGGACGGTGGCCTTCGCACGGGCCGGGACATCGTGATGGCGGCCATGATGGGTGCCGAGGAATTCGGCATCGGCACGGCGGCCCTCGTCGCCATGGGCTGCATCATGGTGCGCCAGTGCCATTCCAACACCTGCCCGGTTGGCGTCTGCACGCAGAATGAGGAACTGCGTCGGAAGTTTACGGGCACCCCCGACAAGGTCGTGAACCTCATGAGCTTTCTCGCCGAGGAAGTCAGGGATATCCTCGCAGGGCTAGGCTTCCGTTCGCTGAAGGAAGTGATCGGCCGCACCGACCTGCTGATGCAGGTAAACCGCGGCGCTCACGACCTCGACGACCTTGACCTCAATCCGCTTCTTGTACAGGCCGACCCCGGTCCGAATCCGCGCTATTGCACCATCGAGGGTCGCAACGAGGTTCCCGACACGCTCGACCAGAAGATCGTGAAAGACGCCGCCCGCCTCCTCGAGGACGGTGAGAAGATGCAGCTGACCTACACGGTGCGCAACACGATGCGCGCGATAGGCACGCGTGTGTCATCCCACATCGTACGCAAATACGGCATGAAGGGGCTGAACCACGGCCAGCTTACGGTCAAGCTGACGGGCTCGGCTGGGCAGTCGCTCGGCGCGTTTGCTGTGCAGGGCGTCAAGCTCAAGCTCTATGGCGATGCCAACGACTATGTTGGCAAGGGCCTCTCAGGCGGCACCATCGTGGTCCGGCCCATGGTGTCGAGCCAGCTTGAAAGCCAGGACAACGTGATCATCGGCAACACCGTTCTCTACGGGGCAACCGCAGGCAAACTCTTCGCCGCGGGCCAGGCCGGCGAGCGCTTCGCCGTGCGCAACTCCGGCGCTCACGCCGTTGTGGAAGGCTGTGGCTCCAATGGTGTCGAGTATATGACCGGTGG
>JBEIFU010000015.1:0-20283 GCA_040382295.1 Alphaproteobacteria bacterium | reverse complement strand
GGCGCGTGGCTACAAGGTCCGGCTTCGCAAGCTCGACCCCTATCTCAACGTCGATCCGGGCACCATGTCCCCGTATCAGCACGGAGAGGTCTTCGTCACCGATGACGGGGCAGAGACCGATCTGGATCTCGGCCACTACGAGCGCTTCACCGGCGTCTCGGCCACGCGAGGGGACAGCGTCACGACGGGACGCATCTACCTGGACATCCTGTCGCGCGAGCGGCGGGGCGACTATCTGGGCGCCACGATCCAGGTCATTCCCCACGTCACCGATGCGATCAAGCAGTTCGTCCTGAACGATTCGGACGACGTCGACTTCGTCCTCTGCGAAATCGGCGGCACGGTTGGCGACATCGAGAGCTTGCCGTTCCTCGAAGCGATCCGCCAGCTGGGCAACGAACTGGGGCGCGAGCGCAGCCTCTATGTGCACGTCACGCTCGTGCCCTACATCGCAGCTTCGGGCGAGCTGAAGACCAAGCCGACCCAGCACTCGGTCAAGGAGCTGCGCTCGATCGGCATCCAGCCGGACATCGTGCTCTGCCGCTCGGACCGCGAGGTCTCGGCTGACGAGCGTCGCAAGATCGCACTGTTCTGTAATGTTCGTCCTTCAAGCGTCATTCAGGCGCTCGACGTGTCCACCATCTACGAGGCCCCGCTGTCCTACCACGCACAGGGCTTCGACGACGAAGTCCTGTCGATCTTCGGCGTACGCGACGCGGCTGCGCCCAGGCTTGATCGCTGGCAGACGATCGTCAAGCGCATCAAGGAGCCCGAGGGCGAGGTCAAGATCGCGATTGTCGGCAAGTACACGGGGCTCAAGGATGCCTACAAGTCGCTCAACGAAGCACTGACACATGGCGGCATCGCCAACAATGTGCGCGTCAAGGTGGAGTGGATCGAGTCGGAAGTATTCGAGCAGCCCGGCCATATCCAGCACCTCGAAGACGTGCATGGCATTCTTGTCCCCGGCGGTTTCGGCGAGCGTGGCACGCAGGGCAAGATTGAAGCGGCACGCTTCGCCCGTACCCGCAAGGTACCCTATTTCGGCATATGCTTCGGTCTGCAGATGGCCGTGATCGAGGCCGCCCGCAATCTCGCCGGGCTCGAGGAAGCAACCTCCACCGAGTTCGGGCCGTGCAACACCATGGTGGTAGGCCTCATGACCGAATGGATGCACGGCAACCAGCTCGAGAAGCGACAGGCCGGCGGAAACCTCGGCGGCACGATGCGGCTGGGTAAATTCCCCGCTGTGCTCAAGCGCGGCAGCAAGGTTGCCGAGATCTATGGCACCAACCAGATCGACGAACGTCATCGCCACCGCTACGAGGTGAACCTCGCCTACCGCGACCAGCTGGAGCGGGCAGGGTTCATCTTCACGGGCATGTCACCCGACGGCTTGCTGCCCGAGATCTGCGAGCGTCAGGATCATCCCTGGTTCATCGGTGTGCAGTTCCACCCGGAACTCAAGTCACGCCCCTTCGAGCCACACCCCCTGTTCGCGAGCTTCGTCGAAGCGGCGGTGCAGCAGAGCAGGCTGGTCTGACGAAGCTCGGCCCAGCGGCGGGCTTTCGCAAACCAGGAGAGCGGCCATCCCCATTGCTCGCGCTTGGTAGTAGACGCGCGCGCCGAGGGCTTGTTTCATGGGCCAAATCAAAGGAGACGATTCGCATGAGAACGCAATTGGGATTCGTGGCAGCGATGCTTCTTGCAGGTTCTGCAGCGGCGCAGGACTGGAGCGGGTTCTACGCCGGCGGCCTGGCGACCTACAGCTTCGGCGACGGAGACTCGGACGTGTCGCTCGGCAGCAACTGGATAACGATCGAGTCCGCTGCGCTGCGTGATGGTGTAACCGATTTCTGGTCGACGAACCTGCAACCGGACGGCTGGGGCGTCGGGCTCTTCGCCGGGTACAACAAGCAGTACACAAGCGGACTGGTCCTGGGGGCCGAGGTGAACTACGCCTACCACGATGTGAACGACCGCCGCCTGACAGGGCAGACCTCCGTCCCTGGTGCACCGCCGAGCTTGACCTATGCCGTTGGCAACGAAGTCGAGGTGGAAAACACCTTCACCGCGCGCGCCAACATTGGCTGGAACTTTGATCCGGTGCTGGGCTACCTCGTGATCGGCTACACATTTGCCGACGCCAAGGCCAATGCCGAGGTGCTCAGCAGCGGGGGCTATAGCAAGTTTGGCTCGGGCGCCGACTGGCTTGGTGGCCTCACCTATGGCGTGGGTGCTGCGGTGCCCCTCGACGAGACGTGGTCGCTGCGTGTCGAGTATTTACGGACCGATCTTGGCGACATGACATTCGATACCGGCTATCGCGCAGGAAGCACGTTCCCGGGCTACAGCGAAGGCGTCAGGCAGGATCTCACGCTTCAGACAGTGCAGCTCGGCGTCAGCTACAAGTTCTGACGCGACGCTTGGCGTCGGCCTCGCGGACGCGCCCGCCCCTGCAACGGGTGGACGCGTCCATTTTTTGCCTGAACTGGGTGTTCTCAGCCGACAGCGCTGCGAATGCCCTTCAGTTGCGCAAGGAGGCCTTCGGCGCTGTCGAGCGGCAGACAGCTCGGGCCGTCGCACAGGGCCTTGTCGGGGTCGGTGTGGAACTCGAGGAACACGCCATCAGCGCCCGCGGCAACGGCCGCCCGTGCGATCACGGGGACACCGTCACGGCGGCCGCCGGTCGAGCCCCCGCTGGTGCGCGGGTCAGCGCCCGGCAGCTGCACCGCATGGGTCGCATCGATGGTGACAGGCACGCCCAGGCGCTGCATCTCGCCGATAGCCAGCATGTCGACGACCAGATTGTTGTAGCCGAACGACGTCCCGCGCTCGCACAGCACGATGTCGAGCTTGGGGGCGGCCTCACGCACTTTTGAAATGATGTTCTTGCAGTCCCAGGGCGCAAGGAACTGGGCTTTCTTGACATGCAGCCAGCCGTCATGTGCTTCGGTCGCGCGCGCTGCAGCGGTCACAAGGTCGGTCTGGCGGCACAGGAAGGCCGGGATCTGGACGATATCGGCGACGGAAGCCACCGGCTCGGCCTGATCGATTTCGTGAAGGTCGGTGGCGATCGGCACGTTCAGGGTTTTCTTGATCTCGGCCAGCAAGGCAAGGCCGTCCTTGAGGCCGGGCCCGCGATAGCTCTTGATCGAGGACCGGTTCGCCTTGTCGAAACTGGCCTTGAAGACATAAGGCAGCCCCAGCCTGCCGGTCACGTCTTTCAAATGGCGACCCACGGTCAATGCCAGGTCGAGATTTTCGAGCACGTTAAGGCCCGCGATGACGAACAGCGGCTTGCCTGTCCCGAGCTGCAGGTTCCACTTCTTGAGCGTGATGGCAGGCATGGGCCGGATCCTCGATTTGCGTGTTCGCCTTGGTTCATTCCCTAGCATCCGGGGCCGGGCCGATGCTAGGTGGGAGGCCCTGCGGCGTACGTCGCGCACTGTATACATGGTAAAGCGCACCGAGCGATCGAGGATGCAACCCGCATGAGTATTCGTCCCATTGCCGATCTGGTGCGCGCCGATCTGCTGCGCAGGGCTGAAGGCCTGACAGCGAGCGAGGCCGCAGTCCGCCTTGCGCAACTGGGACCGAACGAGATCATCACGCCACCGCGTGCATCGTGGCGGGACACGTTGCAGGATACGGCGCGCGATCCGATGATCTGGTTTCTTGCCGGCGTCAGCGTGCTTTTCTGGGTGCTGGGGGACCATGTCGAGGCAATTGTCCTGGCACTCGCGCTTGTGCCCCTCGTGGGCATGGATGCGTGGCTGCACCGCCGCACGCAGGCCTCGACGCAGGGGCTTGCCAACAGACTTTCGAGCGAAGCCGTCGTGATCCGCAGCGGGGCTGCTCACATGGTGGCAGCGCGCGACGTGGTGCCCGGTGACGTCGTGGAGGTACAGGCAGGCGAGATGTTTCCTGCCGACGGGATCCTGGTCGACGGTGATGTGGTGCAGGTGGACGAGTCCGCCATGACGGGCGAATCCTGGCCTGTGCGAAAGGCGGTGTTCACGGCATCGGCAGTGCCCGCAGCGCTGGATATGGAGCATTGGTGCCTCGCGGGAACGCGCCTGCTGGCTGGGTCCGCGCGCATGCGCGTCGCGGCAACAGGAGGCGAGACGCTTTATGCCGAAATCGTGCGCTCGGCCTTGCAGGGGCGGCACGAGCTGACACCCCTGCAGCTTTCGGCCGGCCGGCTCGTGGCTGCCCTGCTCTGGGCGGCACTCGCTCTCTGTCTGCTGCTTGCGGGCGTGCGCCTGTGGCAGGGTCACGGGCTGCTCGATGCATTTGTGAGCGCGGTTACGCTGGCGGTGGCAGCCTTGCCAGAAGAATTTCCCGTGGTCATGGCGATCTTCCTGGGTGTCGGCGTCTATCGGCTGGCCCGTCGCAAGGCGCTGGTGCGCCGCGCAGTCGCTGTCGAAAACATCGGGCGGTTGACCTGCATCTGCGCGGACAAGACGGGCACATTGACCGAGGGACGGCTTGTCCTTGCGCATGTCTTGGCGGCGGCTGGCTTTTCCGAGGCGCAGGTCCTCGATGTTGCGCGCCATGCCGCACGAGCCGAAAGCGGTGATCCGCTGGATCTGGCCCTCCTGTCCGGAGCGCGAGATCATGACGGTCGAGCAATTGCATCGTTTCCCTTCACCGAGGACCGAAGGCGGGAAACGCGGATCGTGGAACTGGCGAACGGCGGCGTGAGTGCGGCAGTCAAGGGAGCGCCTGAGACCGTTCTGGCGCTTTGCAGTGAAGGACCCGACATGGCGTCATGGCGAAAGTCCGTCACCGCGCTTGGAGAGGGCGCGCATAAGGTGATTGCGGTGGCTCGTCGGGACTTGCCGTCGGGCACTGTCGGCGCGGAAGAGCCATCGGAAGGCTTCACCTTCATGGGACTTCTGGCCTTCGAGGATCCTGTGCGCTCCGGCGTGCGCGAGGCTGTCGCGCGCTGCCGTGCTGGTGGCATCAGGGTCATCATGGTGACGGGGGATCATCCGGTAACAGCGGCCGCGGTGGCGCGAGAGATCGGACTGGGCGGGGACACGCCGCATGTGCTTCTGGCCGATGAACTCGATGGAACATCCTCGGCCATGGCGCTTTCGCGGGTCGATGTGGTGGCGCGGGCGACGCCCTCACAGAAATTGCGGCTTGTCGAGGCGCTTCAGGCTGCTGGCGAGACAGTGGCCGTCACCGGAGATGGCGTAAACGACGTGCCGGCGATCAAGGCGGCGGACGTGGGTATCGCCATGGGTGAACGCGGCACGCAGAGCGCGCGGGAGGTGGCGTCCATCGTCCTGCTCGACGACAATTTCCGGACGATTGCAGATGCCGTTGCCGAGGGGCGCCAGCTCTTCGTCAACCTGCAGATGGCGTTCATCTATCTGCTCCTCGTGCACATCCCTCTGGTCACCAGCGCAGCCTTCGTTCCCCTGATGGACAACCCCATCCTCTATCTGCCGGTTCATATCGTGATTGTGGAGTTGTTCATTCACCCCACCGCGTTGCTGGCCTTCCAGCAGGCAGCTTCTTCTGGTGCGCTGCAAGCCATTCCGCGTGATGAGCCGTCCCATTTCTTCACGCAACAGACCTGGCTGGTTGTTGGCGGCGGGGGGTTGTTCCTGGCCCTGGTGCTGATTGTCGGCTTCGAATTTTCTTTCCAGCGCAATGGCCAGATTGAACAGGCCCGTGCGCTTGTTCTGGCCATGCTGGTCGTATGGAGCACTGCGATGACACTAGGCCTGACGCGGACACAGCGTGGCGTGGGACTGGTCGTGCCGCTCGTGTCGCTGCTGGTTGTGGTCGTGCTGATCCAGATGCCGCCCACTGCAGCGCTGCTCCATCTTTCGCCGCTCACGGTCATGGACTGGGCACTTGTCCTCGTCACAGGCGCCCTGTCTCTTGGTGTGGCCACCCTGGCGCGACGGTCGCTATTCGCGAAAGCCGCACCTCTGGCGTGATCAGAACAGAGAACCGAGGGCGCCTATCAGACCGCCAACGAAAAGCACGATCACGGCCAGCGCCTGGATCATGAAGCCCATCGAGCGCTGGTCTGCGGCGGCAATATAGCCCTGCGCATACATGTAGCGCCCCACGATCCAGATGGCGCCGATGACCGCACCCAGCAAACCGCTCCAGTACATGCAGAAGATCCAGAGCGTGACGAGGAAGATGGGAAGCCACTCGAGCGTGTTCATCTGTACGCGGAACACACGCTCGAAATCGGGGTTGCCGCTGGTTGCAGGGGCGGGAATATTGTACTTGCGCCGGGCATTGCCGACCAGAAGACCGGTCCAGAAATAGAGAAGCAGGGCAGCCAGCGTAACAAGAACGGGCCATGCGGAAATGGCAGACATGGGTTTTCCTCCTGTTGGAGCCGGGGTCTGTTGACGCAAGGCAGGCGATCACCCCGACTCGGAATGAGGGGATGGTAAGTCCCATTTGGCTTTTCGTCGAAGTTGCATCCCAGCCCGCGCTTTGGCTATGTACGCCGCGCATCGTAATTCTGAACCCTGGGGCGATACCATGACAGCCATCATCGACATCCGCGGCCGCGAAATCCTCGACAGCCGCGGCAATCCAACGGTCGAGGTCGAGATCGAGCTGGAGGATGGCAGCCTGGGCCGGGCCGCGGTGCCCTCGGGGGCCTCGACGGGTGCACACGAGGCTGTCGAAAAGCGGGATGGCGGCAAACGCTATGGCGGCAAGGGTGTCGAGCAGGCAGTTGCGGCGGTCAACGGCGAAATCTTCGACGCCATAGCGGGCATGGACGCCGAGGAGCAGCTTCACATCGACCACACGCTGATCGCGCTGGACGGAACCCCCAACAAGGCACGCCTGGGGGCCAATGCGATCCTCGGGGTCTCTCTGGCAACCGCGCACGCGGCCGCGCACGCGCGCGGACAGCGGCTTTACCGCTATGTGGGCGGCACGCAGGCGCATCTGCTGCCGGTGCCCTTCATGAACATCATCAACGGCGGGGCGCACGCCGACAACCCGATCGACTTTCAGGAATTCATGATCCTGCCCGTCGGCGCGCCGACCTTCCGCGAGGCGCTACGCATGGGGACAGAGGTATTCCATGCGCTGCGCAAGGCCCTGAAGGATGCCGGCCACAATACCAATGTGGGTGATGAAGGCGGCTTTGCACCGAACCTAAAGTCGGCCGACGAGGCCTTGAGCTATGTGATGCGCGCCATCGAGGCCGCTGGCTACAAGCCGGGCGAGCACGTGAAGCTGGCGCTTGACCCGGCCTCGACCGAATTCTTCCACGACGGCTTCTATGATCTTGAGGGCGAGGGAAAGAAGCTGGATCCGGCGGGCATGGTGAAATTCTATGAAGATCTCTGCCGGCGCTATCCGATCGTATCGATCGAAGATGGCATGGCGGAAGACGACTGGGCCGGCTGGAAGGCCCTGACGGACGCCATCGGTGCAAAGGTGCAGCTCGTCGGCGATGACCTGTTCGTGACGAACCCCGCACGCCTGCGCGAAGGAATCGCGAAGAAGACGGCGAATGCCATCCTCATCAAGGTGAACCAGATCGGCACCCTGACGCAGACCCTCGAAGCCGTCGAGACCGCCCACAAGGCTGGCTTCAGGGCGGTGATGTCCCATCGCTCCGGCGAGACCGAAGACACAACCATCGCCGACCTCGCCGTTGCCACCAATTGCGGACGCATCAAGACCGGCTCGGCCTCCCGCTCGGACCGGCTTGCCAAGTACAACCAGCTCCTGCGCATAGAAGAAGCGCTCGGCGCGTCGGCGAAGTTTGCCGGCTCCGAGTTCCGCTGAGGGCTGCGAGCCGGGACCCCGCGGCGCAGCAGTCGTACTGGAAATCAAATCAACGCGATCAGCCCTGCGCGAACGCTGATACCATCGCCACCACCCCGGACGCGATCAGGACCGAGGCTGCGGGCCAGCCGAGGTTTGGGGTGCCAAGACGGAAGGCGATGACCGATTTGACAAGACTGTTGGCCAGAACGGCGACGGCAATGGTGATTGCAGCGGTGGAGAGCGATGTCGTGCTGGTGACGCTGGCACTGGCAAGCCGGCTCGCCGAGACAGTGGCGGCGTCCACATCGACAGCTCCGGCAATGAGGCTCGACAGGATCAACCCAATGCTGCCAGCATAGGCGTTCGCGTAATGCGCAACAACCAGCATGATCGCCACGAAGGCAATGAAGCGCACGGCAATTCCAAGAGAGTCGGCCGCACCTGCGTCAAAGCTGGCCTGCGGCTCGCTGCTGCGGGCGCGCTGGACAAGAACAGCAGTGCCCACGAGGGACACGATGCAACCCAGCACCAGCGGCAGGAGAACGACGTCGAACAGCGCCGGATTGAGCGTGTAGACGAGGGCAGCAACGCGCGCGAACATGACCGATTGTGCCACGCTGATGGCTGAGGCCAGCGCGAGCGAGGCCGCCGGCGCCGTGCGCGCGGCGCGAGAGGCGCTGACAGTAACACTGGTTGACGAAACGAACCCGCCAAACAGACCCATCAGCAATGCGCCGCGTTCCGACCCTACGGCACGGATGGCTGCATAGCCGGCCAGCCCCATGGCGGCGATGACGACGACAGCCCAGCACAGCTCATAGGGGTTCAGCACGCCGCCCGGACCGAAACCCTGGTCCGGCAGGATAGGCAGCAGCACCACGGCAACCACCAGCAACTTCAGGGCGGCAATGATCTCCACGTGCTGCAGGCTGCGCAGGAAGTCATGCAGAACCGACTTCTGGTCCAGCAGCACGACGGCAATGACGGCAATCACGGCAGCTTCCGATAGCAGACCATTGGCACAGACCACACCCAGCACGTAAGTCAGCATGACGGCGACTTCGGTGGTCATGCCGCGGTCCGCATTGGCGCGCGCGGTCGCGCTGAAGTAGCTGGCGACCACCAGCCCCAACAGCCCGGCGCCGATGATCGAGGGAAACACCGGTCCAAGTTCCTCCGCCAGCATTCCCGCAGCAAAACCCGTCAAGGACACGAGCGTGAAGGTCCGGATTCCCGCTTCACGTTCCCCCGATGCTTCAGAACGCTGTTTCCAGCCGCGCTCGATGCCAAGCAGCAAGCCGATGATCAGCGCCACAAAAAACCGCGAGTAGAATTCCTGCATCTCCATGCGGCTTGCGCGTGTCCCTCTCTGGCTCGGGCGCAAAGACTACCGCGTTCGGCGCGGATCGTCCCATCGTTTTGAAGATAGGATGCGCACCGTAATCTTTCCAGCCAAAGCCTTAACGGGCCTTAACCGAAAATTCCTTGACCCTTTCGGTTGCTGCGTGGAACCCTGCCACTGATGGACGAAACCATGACTCTTCGACGGGCGACGCGTGGCTGGAGCTTTCCGCTCCTGATCCTGGCGCTTGTCGGGTACTTTTCCTATTTCGCCGTCTTCGGAAATCACGGCCTGCTGCGCTGGTCACGGTTGCAGGCTTCGGTAGAGGCCAAGCAGGCCGAACTTCAAAGGCTGCAGGACGAACGCACGGCGCTTCAGCGCCGGGTGAGCCTGCTTCGCTCCGAGAGCATCGACGATGACATGCTCGAGGAGCAGGCCCGCTCGCGTCTTGGACTGACAGAAGCCGACGAAGTCGTGATCCTGAAATAGCCAATAGCCTTAGGGTTTCTCTGCTGCAATGCAGCAGATCCGGCTTGACGATGCTCGGCGTCGCCAGCAGGTGTTCTGTGCTTGCGCGCAGTGGAACCGAAGGTTACAGCATCGGCCGTGACTTACCGGTTTGAGGACGCATTACCGCATGGCCAAGGCTGACGCTTCTGCCCGCACCGGCGCCCCCCCGAAGCCCAACATCAACAAGGACCAATTGCTGCATTTCTATCGCGAGATGCTGCTGATCCGCCGCTTCGAAGAAAAGGCCGGCCAGCTCTACGGCATGGGACTGATCGGCGGGTTCTGCCACCTCTATATCGGGCAGGAAGCCGTCGTCGTCGGGATGCAGGCGGCGATCGGCGAGGGCGACCAGGTCATCACGGCCTATCGTGACCATGGCCACATGCTGGCATGCGGGATGGATCCGGCAGGCGTGATGGCCGAGCTCACGGGCCGCAGCGGCGGCTATTCTCACGGCAAGGGCGGCTCGATGCACATGTTCAGCCGCGAGAAGAACTTCTTCGGCGGGCACGGCATTGTAGGCGCGCAGGTGCCCCTGGGCACCGGGCTTGCCTTCTCGAACTGGTACCGCGGCAATGACCGGGTGTGCCTGACCTATTTCGGGGACGGGGCTGCCAATCAGGGTCAGGTCTACGAGAGCTTCAACATGGCGGCGCTCTGGAAGCTGCCGGTGATCTACATCATCGAAAACAACCAGTATGCCATGGGCACATCGGTTCAGCGCGCCAGCGCAGAAACCCATCTCTATCGGCGCGGTGTCTCGTTCAACATCCCCGGCGAGGAGGTCGACGGCATGGATGTTCTCACCGTCAGGGCTGCAGGCGAACGGGCCGTGAAATGGTGCCGTGAGGGCAAGGGTCCCTACATCCTCGAGATGAAGACCTATCGCTATCGCGGGCACTCGATGTCGGATCCGGCCAAGTACCGAACGCGCGAGGAAGTCGATCAGGTCCGCGAGAAAAGCGACCCGATCGACCATGTGCGCCAGCTCCTGGTCGACAGCAAACTCGCCAGCGAGGAAAGCCTCAAGGAGATCGACAAGGAAATTCGCGCCGTGGTCAATCATGCGGCCGAGTTTGCGCAAACTTCGCCCGAGCCCGATCCTTCGGAGCTCTGGACGGATATTGTTCACTAAGCCCCCGGAGAGGGGAAACCAAGAGAGGAAACGACCATGCCACTTGAACTCCTGATGTTGGCGCTGAGCATTGCGCTGCTGTTTGTGTTGATCGTCATCCAGGCCGCGGCCGGCGCAAAGGCACAGGGCCTCGATGTGATGGCGGGCCACCGCGATGACATGAAGCCCCCCTCGGCCTGGCAGGCGCGGACCAAGCGCTGCGTCGACAATCATCGCGAAGGCCTGATCCTGTTTGCGCCCCTCATCCTGATTGCAGCGCACCTCGGCATCTCCAATGACCTGACGGTCTGGGGTGCACAGATGTTTTTCTATTCCCGCGTGGCACATGCGGCTGTCTATCTGGCGGGCTTGCCGAAGATACGCCCGCTCGTGTGGGCGATCGGCATTATCGGTACGATCATGGTGTTTGTTGCCGTGATCACCGGAACACCGGCCTGAGGCCCAGCTGCATCGCGACCGAATTCCTGCGAGACCCAGACGATGTCGACCGAGATCCTGATGCCTGCACTTTCGCCCACCATGGAGGAGGGCAAGCTTGCCAAGTGGCACGTTAAGGTAGGTGACCAGGTCTCCTCGGGCGACGTCATCGCCGAAATCGAGACCGACAAGGCGACCATGGAGGTCGAGGCCGTCGACGAAGGCGTTGTCGAGCGCCTGCTCGTCTCTGAGGGAACGGAAGGCGTCAAGGTGAACACACCCATTGCCACCCTGAAGGGCGAGGACGACAAGCCCGCGCTCAGGAAGGCAACACCCGTTGAGGCCCCGCCGCCTGCAAAGGTTGCGGCGCCTGCCACAATGCCGGCGGTTGCAGAAGTCCCGCTGAGCGGGGTTGCGATGCACACCATTACCGTCCGTGAAGCGCTGCGCGAGGCCATGGCCGAGGAGATGCGACGCGACCCCGCCGTATTCCTGATGGGCGAAGAGGTCGGGCAATACCAGGGCGCCTACAAGGTCAGCCAGGGCCTGCTCGACGAGTTCGGACCCAAGCGCGTCATCGACACGCCCATCACCGAGCAGGGCTTCGCGGGCCTGGGCGTGGGCGCTGCGTTTGGAGGCCTGAGGCCGATCGTCGAATTCATGACCTGGAACTTCGCCATGCAGGCGATCGACCAGATCATCAACTCGGCGGGCAAGACGCTCTACATGTCGGGCGGGCAGATGGGATGTCCCATCGTCTTCCGGGGACCGAATGGCGCAGCCGCGCGCGTCGCAGCCCAGCACAGCCAGAACTTCGGCGCCTGGTACGCGCACGTCCCGGGCCTGAAAGTCGTTGCCCCCTATTTTGCAGCCGATGCGAAGGGCTTGCTGAAGGCTGCCGTCCGGGATCCCAACCCGGTTGTCTTCCTCGAGAACGAAATCTGCTACGGCCGCAGCTTCGAGGTGCCGGTCGGCCCGGACCACCTCGTTCCGATCGGCAAGGCGCGCGTCGTGCAAGCCGGCACGGACGTGACCATCGTCAGCTACTCGATCTGCGTCGGCATGGCGATGCAGGCAGCCGAGATCCTCGCGAAGGAGGGCATCTCGGTCGAGCTGATCGACCTGCGCTCGCTGCGTCCGCTCGACACGCAAACCGTCCTTGAGTCGGTGAAGAAGACAAACCGCATCGTCACCGTAGAGGAAGGCTGGCCCATCTGCGGCATCGCCTCGGAGATCGCAACGCAGGTGGTCGAGCATGCATTCGACTACCTCGATGCCCCGCCTGCGCGGGTGACCGGCAAGGACGTGCCGATGCCCTATGCCGCCAATCTCGAGAAGCTGGCGCTGCCGTCGGTAGACGAGATCGTCGAGACCGTCAAAGCCGTCTGCTACCGGAGCTCACGGCCATGACCACGCCGATTCTGATGCCCGCGCTGTCGCCCACCATGGAAGAGGGCAAGCTTGCCAGATGGCACGTCAAACCCGGTGACAGGGTGCGCTCGGGCGATGTGATCGCCGAGATCGAGACCGACAAGGCGACCATGGAAGTCGAGGCCGTCGACGAGGGCATTGTTGCAAGCCTCCTGGTGGCCGAGGGAACGGAGGCCGTCAAGGTCAACACCGTTATCGCGCAGCTGCGCGAGGAAGGTGAACCCGTGGCCCCCGCCAGGCCCACCCCTGTCGTGCCAGCCCCAGCGCCCGCGAAGGCGGCTGCGCCGGCACCAGCGGCAAAGCCGCCCGTGATGGTTGCGCCGCGCGCCGAGACGGGGTCACGCCTGTTTGCCTCGCCGCTGGCCCGGCGACTGGCGAGCGAGGGAGGTCTCGACCTGCAGCGCCTGACGGGATCAGGGCCGCATGGGCGGATTGTGGCAGCAGACATCGAGGCGGCACTCAGGAAAGGCAGTGCCGTGAAGGCCGCACCTGCCGCGACACCCGTGCCGGCGGCAGTCTCGCCGGCAAGCGGCCCCGATGCGCGCCTCTTCTTTGCCAAGGACAGCTATGTCGAGGTGCCGCATGATTCCATGCGCAAGACCATCGCCAGGCGCCTGACGAGCTCCAAGCGCGACATTCCGCATTACTACCTCACGATCGACTGCCAGATCGATGCGCTGATGGATGTGCGCAAGCAGATCAACGCCCAGGCACCGGCCGAGGGCCCGGGGGCCTACAAGGTTTCGGTCAACGATTTCATCGTGAAGGCTGCAGCTCTGGCGCTGATACGGGTTCCGGGCGTGAACTGCAGCTGGACCGACACCGCACTGCTGCAGCATCGACATGCCGACATAGGCGTGGCCGTCGCGCTCGACTTCGGCCTCATCACGCCGATTGTCCCGAAAGCCGAGACAAAAAGCCTTGCGGCCATTTCCAACGAGGTAAAGGACCTCGCGGCGCGCGCCAAAACCAGGAAGCTGAAGCCCTCGGAGTACGAAGGCGGCACCTTCGCGATCTCGAACCTCGGCATGTTCGGCGTGCGCGCGTTCACGGCAGTCATCAACCCGCCGCACGCGGCCATCCTTGCTGTTGGGGCAGGCGAGGGCAGGCCGGTCATCCGCAACGGTGCCATTGTTCCGGCAACCGTCATGACAGTGCAGCTCTCCTGCGACCACCGCGTGATCGACGGCGCCCTGGGCGCAACCTGGCTGGAAGCCTTCAAGGCCTACCTGGAAAACCCCGTGACGATGCTGGCCTGAAGCGCGGGCGCTGGCTCAGGCCGCTGCCGTCTGCTCCTGCTCGGCAAAGACCGCATTGGCCTCGTCCGCCACTTCCAGAACGCGCGTGGCCGCCGCCAGCACGTCCAGAACCTGGTCCAGCGAGGGCTTGCGATCGAGCCGCCCAACGGCAAGCTTCAGGTCCCGCAAGCACTGGAACAGCGTCACCAGCGCCGACACGCTGCGCGTGGGCACACCCACGGACAGCAGGGCGCGGCGGTGTTCCTTCCACGTGCTCGAACCAAGCGCTTCCGCCTGTTCGCGCAGGCTTGACGCAAGTTTCGCGCGCTCCGCCGCAACCTCGATGGCGCCATTGCCAATCATGTTGCGGATCGGACGCGCCATCCCCGCGGTCGTGTCGAGACAGTCGCGCAGCTCCATCGCAAGCGACGCAGCCAGCTCATGCGAATCGGGGCCCGAGCCAAAAAGCGTGCGACGGCGAGGGGCGAGATCGAAAAGCTCGATCGCGGGCGCCACTGCATTCTCCGACACGTGCCGCACCAGGTCCTCTGCCTGGTTGAGGATCGGCTGCACCGCTTCAGCAGCAGCAAGCCGCAGCTCCAGGCGCTCGACGCGGCTGGTCACCTCCGACCGGTCAGCCCGCATCGCGCGAACCGCAATCGAAACGGCGATCGCCAGCGTGAGCACAGACGCGGCCGTGATCAGGATCTCAGCGTTGCTGACCCCGAAAATCGCAAACAGTTCCATCAGGTTAGTCCCCCGGGGCTTCTAAACCTGGCCCCTCAATTACCTACACCGATTTATACATCGCGGCGCACCGTTCACCTATTAAACAATCGCTTCGGTTGTGGAGTTGTGTCGCTTTCCGCTTCGGCGTTGCCGGTTCACTGCACCTCCTTCGCGCCAGAGGCGAAATCCGGGTCCTGCAATTTCCCCTGTCAGGGGAAAACTGCCGAGTTGACAGGGGGGCCTCATTCGGCGAGGCAGGCACCCCCAAGGGAGAGACCAGATGGCGGACACTCAGTTTGACCTCATCGTCATCGGCGGCGGCCCGGGCGGCTACGTGGCGGCCATCAGGGCGACACAGCTCGGGCTGAAGACCGCCGTTATCGAGCGCGAGCACCTGGGCGGCATCTGCCTGAACTGGGGCTGCATCCCGACCAAGGCGCTGCTGCGCTCGTCGGAGATTTTCCACCTGATCCACCGGGCGAAGGAATTCGGGCTCTCGGCCGACAATGTCCGCTTCGACGTCACCAAGATCGTCGAGCGCAGCCGCAAGGTGGCCGCGCAGCTGTCGAACGGGGTCAAGTTCCTCATGAAGAAGAACAAGGTCACTGTCATCGAGGGCGAAGCGCGCCTGACGTCGCCCACCACGGTCGCCGTGACGGGCAAGACGGCGGGAGCCTTCAGCGCGAAGAACATCATCATTGCCACAGGGGCCCGCGCGCGCGCGCTGCCCGGCCTTGAGCCGGACGGGAAGCTCGTCTGGAGCTATCGCGAAGCCATGGTACCCACCGCGATGCCCAAATCGCTGCTTGTGATCGGTTCGGGCGCGATCGGGATCGAGTTTGCAAGTTTCTATCGCACGCTGGGCGCCGAGGTGACGGTGGTCGAGGTCATGGACCGCATCCTGCCCGTGGAGGACGAGGAGATCTCGGCGCTCGCGCTCAAGGCGTTCACGAAGCAGGGCATGAAGGTCATCACGGGGGCCAGCGTCGAGAAACTGGTGCGCGGGGCCGACCATGTCACCGCAACCGTGAAAACGAAGGACGGCAGGAGCCAGGCGATCGAGGTCGAGCGCGTGATCTCGGCCGTGGGAATCGTCGGTAATGTCGAGAATCTGGGCCTGGAAGCGCAGGGCGTGAAGGTCGACCGCTCGCACATCGTGGTCAACGAATGGGCCGAGACCAGCGTGAAGGGACTCTATGCCATCGGCGATGTCGCGGGGCCGCCCTGGCTTGCGCACAAGGCCAGCCACGAGGGTGTCATCGCGGTCGAGCGCATTGCAGGTGTCAAGGGCCTGCATCCGCTTGATGTCACCAAGATCCCGGGCTGCACCTATTGCTGGCCACAGGTGGCATCTGTGGGCCTGACAGAGGCGCGGGCGCGCGACGCGGGGCGCGAGGTCAAGGTTGGGCGCTTCCCCTATGTCGGCAACGGAAAGGCCATCGCGCTGGGCGATACCGAGGGGCTGATCAAGACCGTGTTCGACGCGAAGACGGGCGAGCTTCTGGGTGCGCACATGATCGGGGCCGAGGTGACCGAGCTGATCCAGGGCTACACGATCGCCCGCACGCTCGAGACCACCGAGGCCGAGCTCATGCACACGGTCTTCCCACATCCCACCCTGTCGGAGATGATGCACGAGGCCGTGCTCGACGCCTATGGCAAGGTCGTCCACGTCTGAGGCCGGATCGGGATCGGGCGGGGGCGGGTTGTCGGGGTCGGTGTCCTCGACGAGCCACCCCTCCGGGCTCAGCCGCGCAATACCGATCAGCCGTCCGCGCAGCCACAGATACATGAGACCGGGACGCTCCCGGTAGCGTTCAAATGCGTTCATTTCATTGGCTTTCGTGAGCGCGGACGTGCGCGTGCCGCGGATCACCTTTTTGGGTGGTCCCGCGCTGGGCAGATTCCGACGCTATGGATTGACAGCGCCGAACATCGCCGAAATCGCCGAAAACAAAAATTGAACAAATTGTCGCAGGGTGGTGGGCCGATGGCGGGCCCTCATCCGTCAGCCGCCGCCTGCCGGCGGCGCCTGCCACCTTCTCCCGCAAGCGGGAGAAGGTGTCGCGCCGCGACAGCGGCGTGACGGATGAGGGGCTGCGGCGGCTGAGGGCGGGGACGCTCTAGGCGGGAACCGTGGCGTCGGGTTTTGTGAGGATAAGGTTCGCCATGCCCACGATGATGAGCCAGATGTTCACGCCCCACCAGGTGAGGCTGAACTCACCGGTGATCGTCCAGTAGGAGATGGCCATCAGTCCGGCGCAGAGCATGAGGACGGCGGCGATGGTCTCGAGCTTGAACTTGAGAAGGCCGGTGATGGAGCCGAACCTGGCCGTCAGGCCCATGACTGCGAAGGCGACGTCGATCGGAAAGAAGGACCAGTTCCACGCGACCACGAGAGGGTTCTGGTAGTTGGAATACATCAGGGACGGATCGATCGAAACCAGGTTCCAGACCAGCGCTGTGGCCAGGATCCAGTAGGCCAGCATTCCGATCTCGGTGAGTGTGGTCAAAAACTTGAGCATGGTGGCAGTTTCCCCGATGGCCCTGGCAGATGGCGGCATGGCAGCGAGACCGTGCGGGCCACGTCAATTACCTGCCGCTTCAATGCCATCTATCACGAGCGGGGGAACAGGTCAGCGGCGCTCCATCAGGAACCACGTCGTGTCGTCCTGCGGGAACGCAGGATCTCGGTGCCAGTGGAAGGCGTAGTCGACGACGTGGAAACCGGGGTGACGGTCGAGGAACTCGCCGGCGAAATCGCGCTTGAAGAGGCGACCCTCGTGGCCGCGATAGGTCACACTGACGGGTGTCGGGTTGTAGTATTCGCAGATCAGCGCATAGCGCGAGGTTGCCGCGGCAAGAAGGTCGTAAGCGCCCGGCAGCTCGTCGGGGTTGATGTGGATGAGGACACCCTTGAAGAAGGCGAGGTCGTAGGCCCGCCTTGCGGCAAAGCCGATGAGCGAGGTGTGGAACACCTCGGCCTTGCCCCACGCCTTGAGTTCGGCTGCGGCGGCTTCGTTGATCTCGACGCCGGCGAGCGCGGCGGCAGGCAGGAGCTGGTGGAGCGCGCGCAGGTTCATGCCGACATTGGCGCCGAACTCGATCACGCTGCCGATGCCCTGCGTGCGCGAGAGGATCCGGGAGAAGATGTTCAGGTTGGATGCCAGCAGCTGGTCGCTGCGATTGCGGCCGACATATTCCTTTCCGAATTCACCGGCCCAGAAGGCTTCCTGTTCGGTCTTGTAGCTCTGCGTCATGCGGGCTCCGTTGAAACTTTCTTCTGTTCGATGTGGGCATTCAGCGCGCGCCAGCCCGGGTTTGCATCCAGTATGGCCACCACCCGGTCCTGCGTCAGGGCGAGCGGGTCGGGTGCCGCATCAAAGATGCGGGAGAGCAGGGCATGGTCATCCGGCGTGTCGAGGGTCCAACGCTCCTGCGTGCGGTCGACATCCTGTGTCACGTGCTCGATATGAAAGCGGTCGGGTCTGCGATAGAGGAATACGGTGACATGTTCGCGTTCTGCCGGGTCGCGGGCCTCGGTGGCGGCTGCCTCGAGGGCTGCGCGCGTGAACATTTCGGTATCGAGGCCGCGGGGGAAGGTGCGGCGCACAGCATTCGTGAGTACGTCGAACGCGCATGTCGCCTGCCAGCGCGCCGACATGGATGCAAGCAGGGAGGGCTCGATCAGCGGGCAGTCCGACGTGATGCGCGTGATGATGTCGGCATGGCTTTCCATGGCGGCTTGCTGATAGCGATCCAGAACATCAGTTTCGCTCCCGCGCACGACACGCACGCCCAACGTCGCACCGTGGGCGGCCAGCAGATCGTCAAGGGGTTCTGTCGTGGTGGCCAGAACGATTTCGGTGAAGGCGTGCGAAGCGCGCGCGCGCAGAACGACCCAGTCCAGCGCCGGGCGGCCGGCAAGCGGCATGAGGACCTTCCCGGCGAGGCGGCTTGATCCCATGCGCGCCTGGATGATGCAGACATGACGCACGAAGAATATATTCCCTTCCGCCTAACCGCTTGTTTGCCATAACCCGAGATGCACGGCGCGGCCGCCAGCCGACAGCTGGAATCGTGTACGCTCACGAGGTTAAATGATTCCTTCGGACCACGCGCGCGCGCACAGGTTGCGAAGTGAAACAGGTGGCGGTGTGAAAATGCCGGTTGCGGCTGGACATGTTCGGATAGCGATCCGGTTCGATGCGTCCGCATCCGTGGGTGGCGGACATGCAGCGCGCTGCCTCGCGCTGGCCGATGCCCTGGCGGCAGAGGGGGCCGAGATCCTGCTGCTGGTGAATCCCGACGGCGAGCAGCTGGTAGCGGGCTTGAGCTCGGTTCACCCAATACAGCCTGTGGACGCGGGCGCTGCAGCTGCAGTTGCAGCGCTGACCGGAACCTGGCCGGATGGAGCCTCGCTAGCCATCATTGATCATTATGGCTGGGGTGCTGCCGATGAGCGACTGATGAGGACTGCTGCGCGGCGGATCGCCGTGCTTGATGACCTTGCCAACCGCGCGCATGATTGTGACCTGCTGGTCGACCAGAATCTGGGACGAAGCGTGCGAGATTATGCAGGCCTGCTTAGCCCCGAGGCGCCCGTCCTGGCAGGCCCCCGCTACGCGTTGCTGCAGCCGGCCTTCCGTGAATGGCGTGAGGCGGCAGGCATGGCGCGCACCGCACCGGCCAAAGGGCCCTCGCGTGATACCGAGGTTCTGATATCGCTTGGGCTTTCGGATACGGCGGGCATATTGCTATCGCTGTGCAAGGCCCTGTCGCAGGCCAGGACACGGGCACGCTTCCGGATCGTGCTCTCGCCGTCAGCTGCCAGTTATCGGGACCTTTCAGACCTGAGCGCGCGTGACCTGCGCTTTGAGGTTCTGGGCCCGCAGACTGCCGAGGGCTTGGCAAGGTTGATGGCGTCGGCCGATCTAGCGATTGGGGGCGCCGGCGTCACAGCATGGGAGAGATGTGCCCTGGGCCTCCCATCTCTGGTGCTGGTCCTCGCAGAGAACCAGCGCCCCGGTGCCCTGGCACTGGCCGAGGCGGGGGCCGCAAGGGTGTTCGAACCTGATGCGACCGGCATGCAGGGTCTCGCTCGGGCCGTCGAGGAACTGGCAGTCGCGGACGACAAACGGACCGCGATGGCGCAGGCGGCACTCGGCGTTACTGACGGGCGCGGCGCGCTTCGTGTTGCCGCAGCCTGCGGGGACATGTTGAATGGAATAAGACTACGCCCTGCCACCCTCGACGACGGCGAGAACGTCTGGCGCTGGCGAAATGCGCCTGAGGCGCGGGCGGCATCGCGGATGACGGACGAGATTCCGCTCACGGCGCATCTCGACTGGTTTGCGCGGGCAGTCACGAGCCAAAGACGGGTGATCCTGATCGGGGAGAGGGCAGCGACGGCTTTTGGCATGGTTCGCTTCGACGAGACGGCGCAAGGCTCATGGGATGTCAGCATTGCACTTGATCCCGTTCAGACAGGTCAGGGGTTGGGCGCGCTGCTCTTGCAGCGCGCCTGCGCCTGGATTGAGGCAGATCGAGGCGTCAGACGCCTCACGGCAACGGCGCGCACGACAAACGCGGCGTCCCTGCGGCTGTTCGCGCGGAACGGTTTTACGCTTGGCAAGCCGGACGCAGGCTGGGTTGCCATGACGACGGAAAGGCACGTGCATGGGAATGCGTGAGGTGAAGATTGC
>JBEIFU010000014.1:0-20364 GCA_040382295.1 Alphaproteobacteria bacterium | reverse complement strand
GCCCGCGCCACAACATCGCCAGCCTCATTGCGCAATTCGGCTTCTGCAAATGCGATGGACTTGCCGCGGTGGCGTACCCAGCCCTCACCCACATAGGTCCCCACATCCGCGCGCCCGATGAATGACGTCTTGAGTTCAAGCGTGACCTGAGGCGTATCGGGTTGCTGGTGCGTGAGCCGCGTTGCGTGCCCGCAAAGCGAATCCAGCATGGCACAGAGATACCCCCCGAAGATCCGCCCGCCCCGATTCACGAAGTTCTCACCGGCAACATAGGACGCCTTCACGTAGCCACGTGCCGGATCAAGCGCGAGGACCTTCTTGCCGAGGCTCTGCGCTGCGGGTGACTCGATCTCATCATGCGCCATCAGACAAGCCCCCGCTCCTTCTTGATGATGTCATAGGCACCATTGATCGCAGAGACCTTTTCATTCGCAAGCCGCACGAACTCGGCAGGAACGCCACGCGCCACCAGGCTGTCAGGATGGTTTTCCTTCATCAGCGTAAGATAGGCCCTCTTTACATCGGCGTCGCTCGCCGCTCGGGTAACCCCGAGAATGACATACGGGTCCTCGCGATCAGGACCAAAATGAGAGGCGCGGATCCGTTCGAACTGCATGCGCGAGAACCCGAAGATGTCGGCCACATGCTTGAGAAACTCGAGTTCGCCCGGATGAAGATTGTCATCCGCCTTGGCGATCAGGAACAGGCTGTCCAGAAGGTCTTCGAGGACCGCGGGACGCCCGCGGAACAGCGAAGCCAGCTGTCGCGCATAGTCATCGAACCCGGCAACATCCGCCTTGGCCAGGTTGAACAACTGACCGACATTTGCTTCCTCCTCGCGCGGAACAGGAAACACGCGTTTGAATACGTCAACTTCATCGCGCGAGACCGTGCCATCGGCCTTGGCCAGCTTGGCAGCAAGCGCGATCACGCCAATCGTGAAGGCAATCTCGTCGCGCTGGCGGCCGCTATCCGCGTCGATACGACCAGTCTCGACACGGTCATCCTCGCCCCCTTTGCCCTTCCCCTTTGGCTTGGACCCACTGCGGCCCACGAGGAAATGCCCGGCGATCGCCCCGAGCAGCGCCCCAAGCGGACCGCCCATGAGGATCAGTCCCGCTGCTGCTCCGGCAATCTTGCCCCAGACCGACATATGTGCTCCGTCCTGACCTGACCAAACTAGCGAAGCGACGTGGACAAGGCGATGACCGACACAGCCGGCTGGCACATCTGGATCGACCGCGGCGGAACATTCACCGACATCGTCGCCATCGGGCCCGACGGCCAGCCTGTGATCTGCAAACTGCTCTCGGATAGCCCCGAACAATACGCTGACGCTGCAATTGAAGGAATAAGACGTGTCATGGGGGTCGGGCAAGGCGATCCTTTACCCGGCGGGAACATCCGTGAAATCCATATGGGAACAACGGTGGCAACCAACGCCCTCCTGGAACGAAGGGGGGCGAGTACGGTGCTTGTCACGACAGCCGGTCTGCGTGACCAACTGCAGATTGGCTACCAGCACCGCCCCAAGCTCTTCGTACGCCAGATCCAGCAACCGCGCCCGCTTTATGAAACCGTGATCGAGATCGATGAACGTATCGACGTCAATGGCAACGTCTTGACCCCGCTCGATGTCGACGCCGCGGAAAAGGCACTGGCAGCAGCGCGAGCCGACGGCATGGAAGCGTGCGCAATCGTTTTAATGCACGCTTGGCGCCACCCTGCCCACGAAAAGGCCGTTGCAGAGCTGGCGCGGCGTGTCGGCTTTACCCAAATTTCGGTTAGCCATGAAGTCAGCCCCCTGCTGAAATTCGTCAGCCGTGGCCACACGACACTCGCGGACGCCTACCTGTCCCCGGTACTGCGCCGATATGTCGACCAGGTATCGGCCCCGCTCGGCGAACTGGTCACGCGCGGCGATCTGCGGTTCATGCGCTCAAGTGGCGCACTTGCAGCACCCTCACACTTCTCTGGCAAGGACGCGCTGCTTTCTGGACCGGCAGGTGGCGTCATTGGCATGGCTGAAACAGCCCGCCGCGCCGGCCTGGACCGCGTGATCGGTTTTGACATGGGCGGGACCTCGACCGACGTTTCCCGTTTCGACGGCACCTACAATCGCAGCTTCGAGACGGAGTACGACGGCATGCGCCTTCGCATGCCGATGCTGTCCGTGCACACGGTGGCAGCAGGCGGAGGATCGATCCTGTTCTGCGAGGGCGCGCGCATGCGGGTGGGACCAGAGAGCGCCGGCGCCAACCCGGGTCCCGCGAGTTATCGACGCGGCGGCCCATTGACGATCACTGATGCAAACATCCTTGTCGGCCGCATCCAACCAGCCCACTTTCCCCGCGTGTTTGGCCCCAACGCGGATGAACCCCTCGACAGCATGGTCGTGAGGAAGAAATTCGACGTCCTCGCAGGCGCAATTGGCAAGTCCCCCGAGGAAACGGCGGAAGGCTTTCTCGACATTGCGGTGGCCAACATGGCAGAGGCGATCAAAAGGATCTCCATCGCCGAAGGGGCCGATGTCAGCCTCTATGCGCTGCAGTGTTTCGGCGGTGCCGGAGCGCAATTGGCCTGCCGGGTGGCTGCTTCCCTCGGGATCCGAACCATCATGATCCACCCCTATGCCGGTCTCTTGTCTGCATTCGGAATGGGGCTCGCTTTGGTTGAGGCGCGGCGGGAGAAAGCAATCGAGGAGCTCCTGGCAAACGTGAACGCAGGAACGCTCGCACGTGACATCCATGCCATGACCCTTGAGTGCGCGGCAGAAGTCACGAGCCAGGGCAAGTTTGATAAGGTGGCCACAGAGGCGACAGCGCACATCCGCTACCAGGGCACCGATACATCACTCCCGATCCTCTTCGACAGCATTGAAAACATCGAGCAGGACTACCACAAGACCCACGAAACGCGCTTCGGCTTTTCGGACAGGACGCGCCCGCTGATCCTCGAAACCATCTCGGTCACCGCCAAGGGCACACCGGCCTTTCCTTCCATAAACCAGGCCAGGGATCATTCCCGATACGAACATCCCGCTGCCAGAGACGAGATCAGCCTGTTTGTGGACGGGAAACATCGGACCGCGGCCTTGATCAAGAGGTCTGACCTCAGACCCAACGAACGGATCCAGGGGCCGGCCGTCATTGTCGAGCCAAACTCGACCATCGTCGTCGATCCCGGCTGGGCAGCCCGCTGTCAGGCTGACGGAAACCTTATGCTCGAAGCAACCCCCGCAGGCCATCTGGCAGCGCAGGAGGCAACGACAGCCGATCCTGTGCGCCTCGAGATCTTCAACGCTTTGTTCATGTCAATTGCAGAGCAGATGGGGACCACGCTCGAAAGGACAGCCTCGTCAGTCAACATCAAAGAACGCCTCGACTTCTCGTGCGCGATCTTCGACCGGCAGGGCAATCTGGTAGCCAACGCACCGCATATGCCCGTTCATCTCGGATCAATGGGCGAGAGCGTACGGGCAATCCTGCAACGCCATGACGGGACGATCAGGAACGGGGATGCCTTTGCCGTCAACGCGCCCTACGCGGGCGGCACGCACCTTCCGGACATAACGGTCGTCATGCCCGTATTCCTGGCCGATGATGCGGCGCCTGCCTTTTTCGTTGCAGCGCGGGGACACCACGCAGACATCGGCGGCATTACGCCAGGCTCGATGCCGCCCAACTCGACAAGCATTGAGGAAGAGGGCGTGATCTTCGACGCCGAGCGCGTCATGGCTCAGGCAAGGCTCGATGAAAAACGAATAAGGCAGATATTGGCCTCAGGACGATACCCGGCCAGAAACCCCGCTCAGAACATTGCCGACCTGAAGGCACAGCTTGCCGCGTGCATGACAGGCGCACGTGAACTCACGCGACTGTGTCAGGACAAGGGTCGCGATGTCGTAACGGCATATATGAGCTACGTGCAGGACAATGCCGAAGAGCAAGTACGGCTCGCCATCGGAAAGCTGGCCGACGGCAGCTTCAAGCACGGAATGGATGATGGCGCAGTCATTCAGGTGGCAGTCTCGATCGACCGCGCCGCGCGTAGTGCAACAATCGACTTCTCCGGCACCAGCCCCCAGCGCCCCACGAACTTCAATGCGCCAAGGTCCGTGACGACAGCCGCAGTGCTCTACGTCTTCAGATGCCTGATCGACACGGACATTCCACTGAATGCAGGCTGCTTGCGGCCGTTGACCATCATTGCGCCACAGGGCTCGATGCTCAACCCCGTATTCCCGGCAGCCGTGGTCGCCGGTAATGTCGAGACCAGTCAGGCAATTACGGACACCTTGTTTGGTGCACTGCGGATAATGGCAGCAGCACAGGGCACCATGAACAACTTCACCTTTGGCAATGAAACCATCCAGTACTACGAGACAATCTGCGGGGGAGCCGGGGCCGGCCCAGGCTTCGATGGCGCCAACGCGGTGCATACGCACATGACCAACTCGCGCCTGACCGACCCCGAAATCCTGGAACTGCGATACCCCGTGCTCTTACGCCGATTCCTCGTTCGAAAGGGATCTGGCGGAGCCGGCCGGAACAAGGGCGGCGACGGCGTCATCAGGGAGATCGCTTTCTGTGAGCCGATGGAAGCAGGCATCCTTTCGACCCGGCGAAGAACCCTGCCCTTCGGCATCGAGGGTGGAGGGCCGGGCCAGCCCGGGATCAACAAGGTCAGGCGTGCCGACGGGCAGGTTGAAGTACGCGAGGGATGCGATATGGTCCGAATGTCGCCGGGGGATGCCTTCATTATCGAAACACCCGGTGGCGGCGGCTTCGGCCGTCAGACCGTGGCACAGGGCGCCTGATGTTGATCGAACTCTATCTGGGTACGCTGACACGCTACTACTCGGAACAATGGCAGAATGGCCATACTCGGAACGGACATCCTTCCCCGTTCTCCGGCCAGCCCAAGCCCAACAGGGTGAACGACCCCGTCGAGCTGCAGGGTGTCATCGCAGGCTGGCTTGAAGACGCGACAAACAAGCTGCGACCGCATCTGGCCGAACCTTTGTCTTGGCGCGAAGGCATGAACGAGGAATGCGAAGTCGCCAGCCTCGGTTTCGACGGTTATGGAGGCGCAATGCTTCTGGCCGCGTACACGGTCACCGGCTACCAGCCACGCCCTAAAGCGTTCCACCGGGAATGGGGCAACGACCCTGCCATTGAGCTTCTCAGCAAAGACACGCGCCGCAACGCGACGTGGGAAATGATGAACTGTAACCTATGGATGCCCTGCAGGTTCCAGTTCGGGATCGGCATGAAAGACCCTGCCGGGCAGCCCATTCGCACAGGCTCCATCGACATGCTGTGGTTCGCACTCCAGAACCTCAACGAGGCCAACTGGAAAGCCTCTCATGACCAGATCATGGAATGGGGCAACATCGATCTCGGCCAGGCGACGGATTTCGACACCCAGGCGCGCTTCGGCTTCTCGGTGTTCTATCGCATGTGCAGTCGAGCCCGGGAACGCCGCCTGCCTCTCAAACTCCATTTCTGAAACAGGCGCCGTTCGCCTGGCGGCGACTTCAAACACAGCGCGCGAAATCGCGGTGCAACCAGCACCTCGATCGAAAGCCATTTCGTTTCAACAAGTTACCGCAAGAGAGATTGGCAAATGGTGCGCCGCGGCATCGATTTGCCTTGGGCCCTGCGACAAATTGCGCCATAATTATGGCATCCTAAACGCAAGGAGACACTCGTGAGAGAACAGCTCAGCATGATCACAACGGGGGTAGTGTTTGCGTTCCTGGGCGCGATCGTAATCGGCGTCATCTAGCCAAGCGCAGGAAGACAGGGGATTTGGCAAGGGGCCGGAACATGAAGTTCCGGCCCTTTCCGTTAACGGGTCGTCATGCGCTCACTTCTTCTCCGGGAGCAGCCCGAGCTGTCCGGCAATCATCCGGTCCACCCGCCGCTTGGGCAAGTTGTTCAGCAGCCAGTGCAGCATGGGCTCCGGCGTCAGCACATAGCGTGTTTTAGGGTTCGGCGTGGTCAGTGCCAGCTTGATCAGCTCGCCGAGACGCTCGGGCGGAAGCCCCTTGCTCGCCTGCCGGTTCGCGAACTGCTTCACCTTCTCGATCGCCTTCGCATAGGGCGTATTGGCGTAGCGGGTCGTATCGACCTGCTCGCCCTTCTCCCAGATCGCCGTGGCGACAGCACCGGGCGCGACCACAACGACATCAATGCCAAAGAGCATGAGCTCGCGCCGCAATCCCTCGGACAGGCCTTCCACGCCAAACTTCGACGTGTTGTAGGCCGTGATGATCGGCGTCGCACTGGTCCCGCCAATGGAGGAAACATTGACGATGCGCCCGGGCGGACCGGCAAGGCTGTCGTCAACGCCAAGCAGGGGGGCAAAGGCCTGCGTCGCAATCACGAGCCCCGTCAGGTTCACCTCAAGCTGCGTCCTGAAGTCCTCGACCGGCAAATAGAGGATCGGCCCAACGACCGAGATGCCGGCGTTGTTGACGAGGCCAAACAGCTTCTGCCCCTTCAGGCCCGCACGCACCTGCCCCACGGCCGCACGCACGGCAGCCTCATCCGTGACATCGAACAGGAGCGGCGTGAAGTTCGCGCCGAGCTCCGCCTGAAGCCGTTTGGCGTCAGCATCCTTGCGCACACTGCCAAACACCCTGAACCCGGCACCCGTCAGCACCTTCGCCGCGCCCCAGCCGATGCCCGTGGATACGCCGGTAACGACGACCGCTTTTTGATTCTCTGTCAATCCCTGCTCTCACTGCCTGATGAAGTCGATGAATTTGCTCAAGCCGCCTCAGCCGCGCCCGGCACGTAAGCAAGGATAGGTGCAAGCCAGCGCTCAGCCTCGCCCACACTCATGCCCTTGCGCCGTGCATAATCCTCGACCTGGTCTCGGTCGATACGGCCAACACCGAAGTACTCGGCATCGGGATGACTGAAATAGAAGCCGCTCACGGATGATCCCGGCATCATGGCATAGCTCTCCGTCAGCTCCATGCCCGCGTTCTTGCCGGCATCAAGTACGCGAAACAGCGCCCCCTTCTCCGTATGGTCGGGTTGCGCCGGATAGCCTGGCGCCGGCCGGATGCCCCGATACTTCTCGGCAATCAGGTCCTCGTTCGAAAATTTCTCGTCCCTCGCATAGCCCCAGAGTTCGCGGCGTACGCGCTCATGCGTGTACTCAGCCAGCGCCTCTGCAAGTCGGTCGGCAAGCGCCTTGAACAGGATGCCGTCGTAGTCATCATGGGACGCCTTGAACACCTGGCTACGCTCGATTTCGCCATGACCGGTCGTCACGGCAAAGCCGCCAATATAGTCCGCCACACCGCTGTCCTTCGGCGCGATGAAATCCGCAAGCGCCATGTTCCGTCGGCCGTCATCGCGTTTCATCTGCTGGCGCAACGTGTGGAACGTCTCGGCCACCTGCGCGCGCGAGGCATCCGTGTAGGTTTCGATGTCGTCATGCCCGACACTGTTGGCCGGCCAGAAACCGACAACCGCGCGTGCCGTGAGCCACTGGCCGTCAATCAGCTTTTTCATCATCTTCTGGGCGTCGGCATACAAGGCCTTTGCGCTGGCCCCAACCTTGTCATCCTCGAAAATCATCGGATAGGAACCGAAAAGCTCCCACGTGCGGAAGAACGGCGTCCAGTCGATGTATTGCGACACGGCGCGAAGGTCGATCTTATCAAAGGCGCGAACACCCAGGAAGCGTGGCACAGGCGGCGTGTAGGACTTCCAGTCCGCCTTGAATCGGTTCGCGCGCGCCTCCGACAGGCTCACGCGTCGGTCAGCAGACTTTCCACGCGAATAGGATGATGCGATTTTCGAGTACTCCGCGCGCGTGGCAGAAACAAAATCCACGCGCTGCTCCTTGGACAAAAGGCTGGAGGCAACCCCGACCGCGCGGCTGGCATCGGCCACATAGACGGTCGCGCCCTTCTTGTAGTTCGGCTCGATCTTGACAGCCGTGTGCACCTTCGACGTCGTCGCGCCACCAATCAGCAGCGGAATGTCGAAGCCCGCGCGTTCCATCTCGGCAGCGACGTGGCACATCTCGTCAAGCGACGGCGTGATCAGCCCCGACAGGCCGATGATGTCTGCCTTCTCGGCCTTCGCCGCCTCGATGATCTTCGCCGCTGGAACCATCACGCCCAGATCCACGACATCGTAGTTATTGCACTGGAGCACAACGCCCACGATGTTCTTGCCAATGTCGTGAACGTCGCCCTTGACCGTCGCCATGACGATCTTGCCCTTGGCTTCGCGGGCGGCACCACTTGCGTCCTTTTCGGCATCCATGAACGGGATGAGGTAGCCAACAGCCTTTTTCATCACACGCGCCGACTTTACGACCTGTGGCAGGAACATCTTGCCTGCGCCAAAGAGGTCGCCGACCACGTTCATGCCCGCCATCAGTGGACCTTCGATCACGTCAAGCGTACGCACGGCTTTCGTCCGCGCTTCCTCGGTGTCAGCCACGACAAACTCATCAATACCGTGCACCAGCGCATGCTTCAGCCGCTCCTCAACCACTGCCTCACGCCAGGCGAGGTTCACCTCGGCCTTCTGCGCATTCCCGCCCTTGAACCTTGCAGCGATCTCGAGCAGGCGCTCTGTCGCGTCAGGGCGGCGGTTCAGGAGCACATCCTCGACACCATCCCGCAACTCGCCTGGTATGTCCTCATAGACGGCCAGCTGCCCGGCATTCACGATACCCATGCTCATGCCAGCCTTGATGGCATGGTAGAGGAACGCGGAATGCATGGCCTCGCGTACCGGCTCGTTTCCACGGAACGAGAACGAGATGTTCGATACGCCCCCCGAAACATGCACGTGCGGCAGCTCGCGTCGGATCCTGCCAGCAGCCTCGATGAACGAGTTGCCGTAATCGTTGTGCTCTTCGATGCCGGTCGCGACGGCGAAGATATTTGGATCGAAGATGATATCCTCGGGCGGAAACCCGACAACATCTACAAGTATATCGTAAGAGCGCTTGCAGATCTCGAACTTGCGATCAGCGGTGTCCGCCTGACCCTTTTCATCGAAGGCCATGACCACGACGGCAGCACCGAACCGACGGCACTTGCGGGCCTGCTCGATGAAGGGGGCCTCACCCTCCTTCAGGCTGATCGAGTTGACTATGGGTTTGCCCTGCACGCATTTCAACCCGGCCTCGATGACACTCCATTTGGATGAGTCAATCATCACAGGCACGCGCGCGATATCAGGTTCGGCCGCAATCAGGTTGAGGAAGCGGACCATCGCCTTCTCGCTGTCCAGAAGCCCCTCATCCATGTTGATGTCGATGATTTGAGCGCCGTTTTCGACCTGGTTCTGCGCGATCTCCAGAGCCTCGTCGTACTTGCCGTCCGTGATCAGCTTGCGAAACTTCGCCGAGCCCGTAACGTTCGTGCGTTCTCCCACATTCACGAAATTCGTCTCGGGGGTGATCGTAAAGGGCTCCAGGCCCGACAGCCGCATCTGGCGGGGCAGCTCCGGAACCCGACGCGGCTTGTGAGGCAGAACCGCCTTGGCAATCGCACGAACATGATCGGGCGAAACACCGCAACAACCACCAACAATGTTGATGAGCCCGGCTTCCGCAAATTCGCCAAGCACCCCGGCCATGTACTCCGGAGAATCATCATAGCCACCGAACGCATTTGGCAGGCCCGCATTCGGATGCGTCGACACAAGCGTATCTGCAACACGCGAGAGATCAGCAACATACCCCCGAAGATCAGCCGCACCGAGGGCGCAATTCAAGCCGATGGCGAACGGCTTCGTATGGCGAAGCGAGTACCAGAAGGCCTCTGTCGTCTGCCCGGTCAGCGTCCGGCCGGACTTGTCGGTGATGGTTCCCGAGAACCAGAGCGGAACTCGATACCCGATGTCGTCGAACACGCTCTCTGCAGCATAGCCCGCAGCCTTTGCATTCAGCGTGTCGAAGATCGTCTCGATGATGAGCGCATCGACGCCACCTTCAAGCAGGCCAGCAATCTGCTCGCGATAGGCATCCACCAGTTCGTCGAACGTGATGGCGCGGAAGCCTGGGTCATTCACGTCAGGCGACAGCGAAGCCGTCTTGTTCGTGGGGCCAACCGACCCGACAACCCAGCGCGGCCTGTCCGCGGTCGAAAACTTCGCGGCACTCGCACGCGCAACCCGCGCAGCCGCGACATTGATTTCATGGCTCAGGTGTTCGCACCCGTAATCCGCCTGGCTGATGCGCTGGGCATTGAACGTATTGGTCTGGATGATATCCGACCCGGCATCGAGGAAGGCATCATGGATGTCGGTCAGCACCTGGGGACGCGTGATCGCCAAAAGATCATGGTTCCCTTTCAGGTCATGGTTCGAACTCGCAAAACGTGTGCCGCGATAGTCCTCTTCCGACAACCCGTAGGTCTGGATCATCGCCCCTTTCGCGCCATCAAGCAGCAAAATGCGCTCGCGCGTCGCCCGCGTGAGGAAGTCAAGTCTCTTGCTTCGTGTATCCTGGTTCATGTCGCCTGTACCGGAGCCTGGGGCCGCACGCCGAGCAAGTGGCAGATGGCGTAGGTCAGGTCCGCCTGGTTCAAGGTGTAGAAGTGGAAGGCATCAAAGCCATGGCGGCGCAGTTTCTCTACCTGCTCGGCCACGACGGTTGCAGCAATCAGCTTGCGGGTCTCCAGGTCATCGTCGAGCCCCTCGAATTTCTTCACCAGCCAGAGCGGGATGGTTGCGCCCGAGCGCTGCGCCATGCGCACGACGCCCTTGAAATTCGTCGGCGGCATAATGCCCGGCACGATGGGCACCCTTATACCCTCCCGATACGCGCGGTCCGCAAAGCGCAGCACGGCGTCCGTGTCATACACGAACTGGGTGATCGCCCGCGTAGCCCCGGCGTCGATCTTTGCCTTGAGAAGAGCATAGTCATGCTCGATCGAAGGTGATTCCGGATGCATCTCCGGATAAGCCGACACGCTGATCTCGAATGGACCGATCTCACGAATGCCGCGGATCATGTCAGGCGTCGACGAATAGCCACCGGGCACCTGCTCGTAAGGCCCCGGCTCGGGCATGTCTCCCCGCAGGGCCACGATGTGACGCACGCCAGAGGCAAGATAATCGCGCACGATCTCGTTCAGCTCGTCTTTCCTCGAGCCAACACAGGTCAGATGCGCCGCCGGCCTCAGCTTCGTCTCGGCAAGCATGCGCTTGATGGTGGAATGGGTGCGCTCCCGCGTTGAGCCACCCGCACCATAGGTAACCGATACAAAGGCAGGATTGAGCGGCGCCAGGCGTTCGATGGACTTCCACAGCTGGGCCTCCATGGCCTCGGTGCGCGGCGGAAAGAACTCAAACGAGACAGCAAGAGCCATTAGGCGGCCTCCGCGGATTTCTGACGGCGTTGGGGCAAGGCAGGCAGCACGGCCAGCCAGATGACAACCGTCAGGCCGTTGTCATCCCGAGGTGGCAGGGCTCGGTTTGAAATGAGCGACAGACCGGCAGCACGACACCACTGCGCCACCTCCTTGTCTGCAAACCCGAGGCGGCGATGCTGATGCTCGTCGCGCAGGAACTCAAGCTCATGCGGCGCGAAATCAACAATGACGACCTTGCCTCCAGGCTGCAGCACGCGCGCAGCCTCGGCCACCGCCGCCGATGGATCTTCAAGGTAGTGCAGGACCTGATGCAGCGTGATCAGGCTGAAACTGTCGTCAGCAAAGGGCAGCTGGAAAAGGTCGGCGCGACGCACCTGCGCATGCGTCAGCCCGGCCTGCTCGATCCTGGCCCGCGCCAGGCCAAGCATCTCGCTGTTGACATCGACACCGACGGCTCGTGTCGCTTGGGGCGCGACAAGTTCGAGCATGCGACCGGTGCCCGTCCCCAGGTCAAGGAAGCTGCCGACAGCACCGGGCCCGACAAAGTCCATGACCACGCGCTCAACTTGCGCTTCCTCGATATGTAGCGCCCGGATCCGGTCCCATTCCGCAGCGCTCGCAGCAAAATACGCCTGCGCCGCTTCGTGGCGCTGTCGGCGCACTTCGTCGAGCCGGTCCAGGTCCCGACGCAGAATTGCATCATGCCAAGGAAAAATTTCACTCAGCTTCTGCGCGAGTTGCCGTCCACCACCACCCTCCGAAAGGCGATAAAAGACCCAAGCCCCCTCCTTGGTGCGCTCGATCAGGCCAGCGTCACACATGAGCTTCAGGTGACGGCTGACGCGCGGCTGGCTTTGGCGCAGGATCTGAGCGACCTCGGTAACAGTCAGCTCAGCCTTGGTAAAAAGCGCCAGCAACCGAAGCCTTGTGACCTCGGCGGTAGCTTTCAGGCCGGCAAGAAACGTCTCGAGGCTTGTCATCCGATCTCCTTAATACATATAAACATATGTTTATATGGAGAGCCAGATAAACTTCTGGTTGCAGCAATGATGCTATGCGCGGCAAACGGGTCACACCCCCGTTTATTCACAATGCAATCTGATGGTAACGTTATGCCGGCATTCTACCTTGGCATATAAACGACGCAGGCCAAGACACGGAAAACCTGTCGAGATACAGGCGTGATTGGCAGTGTCGAATATTCCGCCACACGCCAGCGAGGGGTTCGCAGGGCGCTGGATAGGTCGGGTTCGTGTGAGGGAAACAGCGCCATGAGCGCATCGGTAAGTCTGAAGGCTGCTCTGTTGTCGAGCGCACTCGTCATTGTCTCGAGCATCGCCGCGCGGGCCGACCAACAGCCGGCACCGGCCCAACCCGTCGTCACGACGCAGGACGTTCAGTCCACCGACAACAACGACCCCTTCGAGGGTGGCAACCGGGTCATGTTCGAGATCAACCAGGCCCTCGACAAGGTTCTGCTGCGCCCCGTTGCCTTCGTTTACCGGGAAGTCTTTCCTGATTTTGCTCAGGATGGCGTCCGCAACTTCATGAACAACCTCAACGCGCCGGTGATCTTCGCCAATGACGTTTTTCAGGGAGAACCAGATCGCGCGGGCGTGACGCTACTGCGCTTCGGTATCAACTCGACGATTGGCCTTGGCGGCCTTATCGACGTGGCAAGCGAGCTTGACCTGCCCTACCACGACGAAGACTTCGGACAGACGCTGGGAACCTGGGGCGTGGGTGAAGGCCCCTACCTCTATCTGTTCGTGATAGGACCGACGAATGCGCGCGACCTCACGGGCTTTGTGGTTGATCGCGGTTTGGATCCGCTCACATACGTCAATTGGGGTAACGACGAACTGGAATACGCCCCTGTGGCGAGAACGGCCCTGAACGTCATTGACCTCCGGGCGCGCAACATCGACACGCTTGACGAAATTGAGCGCGCATCCGTTGACTATTACGCCTCAATCCGTAGCCTCTACCGGCAGTCGCGGGAAGACGCAATTCGCAACGGGACACCGTCGAAGGACTTGCCTGATTTTGACTTTGGCGACGGCTCTTCGTCTGCGCCGCCAAATAGCCAAAATCCTCCCGCCCAATAGCAAGGGCCCGATAGGGCCAAACAGCACCGCGCTGATTCCGGCGCGGGGGTAAGGTGAGAAATGAGCATGCCCCTACAATTTGTGCGCAGGGTAGCCCTGCTTGCAGTCGTCACGCTCTTCACGGTCCTGTCGGCCGCAGCAACAGTGGCGGGCCCCGACGCCGAAGCGTTCACCCAGCGTTTGATTGACCAGGGCGTCCAGATCCTCAGGAATACATCCGATCCCCAGCGCAAGCCACGCTTCCGCGAGTTCATCACGCAGTACGCCGACGTCCGCAAGACAGCGCGCTTTACGCTTGGAAACTATGCAAGGACGGCCGCGCCCGCAGAGGTCGATGCCTTCGTCGAGGCTTTCAAGGACTACGCCATCGCGATCTACGAAACACAACTCGACAAATACAAGGGCGAAAGCCTCAAGGTCGTAGGCTCGATTGACAACAAGCCAGGCGACTACATCGTGAAGACAGTCGTTTCCGGTGGCGCTGGCAGTCAGCCCACGCGCATCGATTTCCGCATGTCAGGCGGCAGCGGAGCCTACAGGTTCTACGACATTTCCGTCGAAGGCGCGTGGCTCGGCATTTCCCAGCAGGAGCAGTTCAAGTCCTTCCTTGAGCAAAACCGTGGGAGCGTGCCAGCCCTCACGGCAGACCTCAGGGCAAGAACCCAGCGCATTCTGGCTGGCGAAAGCAAGTAGCCCACCACAATCCTCATCCCACGGCGAGCACCGCTGAATTGGCTCAGCGGCGCCCACGCCCGTTTTAGCGCACGAGCTTCTTGTATTTGATCCTGTGCGGCACCATCGCGTCGTCACCCAGCCGACGCTTCCGGTCAGCTTCGTAGTCCTGGTAATTGCCCTCGAACCATTCGACATGGCTCTCGCCCTCGAAGGCGAGCATGTGGGTCGCGATGCGATCGAGGAACCAGCGGTCATGGCTGATGACCATCACGCAACCTGCAAACTCCGTCAGAGCATCCTCCAGCGCCCGCAACGTCTCGACGTCGAGGTCGTTGGTTGGCTCGTCGAGCAATAGCAGGTTGCAGTGCGACTTGAGCATCTTGGCCAGATGAACGCGATTACGCTCACCGCCAGACAACTGGCCAACCTTCTTCTGCTGATCCAGCCCCTTGAAATTGAAGGCTGAAACATAGGCCCGGCTCTGCACCTGGCGCTTGCCAAGCTCGAGGATATCAAGCCCCCCGGAAATCTCCTCCCAAACAGTCTTCTTCGCGTCCAGCGCATCCCGGGACTGGTCGACATAGCCCATGACGACAGTATCGCCGAGCTTGAGCTCACCGCTGTCAGCCTTCTCCTGACCTGTCAGCATGCGGAACAGCGTCGTCTTGCCGGCACCGTTCGGACCGATAACGCCGACAATGCCACCCGGGGGCAGCTTGAAGCTGAGGTCGTCCACCAGAAGGCGATCACCATAGGCCTTGGAAAGACCATTCGCCTCGACCACCAGCGAACCGAGCCGCGGTCCAGGCGGTATGACGATCTGCGCCTCACCAGTCCGCGCTGCACCCGCTTGCGCCAGCAAATCCTCATAAGCCTTCACGCGAGCCTTGGATTTGGCCTGCCGCGCCTTGGGGCTCGACGCAATCCATTCACGCTCCCGCGCGAGTGTCTTGAGCCGCGCTTCCTCACCCTTGGCCTCAACGGCCATCCGCTTTTCCTTCTGCTCCAGCCACGAAGAATAATTGCCTTCGTAGGGAATACCCTGCCCGCGATCGAGCTCAAGGATCCAGCCGGTCACATTGTCGAGGAAGTAGCGATCGTGGGTCACCAGAACCACCGTTCCCTTGTACTCTTTCAGGTGATGCTCAAGCCACGCAACCGACTCGGCGTCGAGATGGTTCGTCGGCTCGTCGAGCAGCAGCAGGTCCGGCGCCTCAAGAAGAAGGCGGCACAACGCCACGCGCCGCTTCTCGCCGCCCGACAGCTTCGTCACGTCGGCGTCGCTTGGCGGACAGCGCAGCGCATCGAGCGCCTGCTCGATCTGGCTGTCGAGGTCCCACAAGCCTTGAGCATCGATCTGGTCCTGGAGCCTGGCCATCTCATCCGCGGTCTCATCCGAATAATTGGCCGCGATTTCGTTGTAGCGATCAACGAGCGCCTTCTTGTGCTGCACCGCCACCATCACGTTGCCCAGCACATCCTTGGCCGGATCAAGCTCGGGCTCCTGGGGCAGATATCCAACGCGCGCGCCATCTGCCGACCAGGCCTCGCCGGTGAACTCCTTCTCGATCCCCGCCATGATCTTCAAGAGGGTCGACTTGCCGGAACCATTAAGACCGATCACGCCGATCTTGGCGCCCGGGTAGAAGGACAGCCAGACATCCTTCAACACCTGCTTGCCACCGGGGTAGGTCTTGCCCAGCTTTTTCATCACGTAAACATATTGATAGGAGGCCATGTAAGTCGCCGTTCCCCGAATGGAAGCCATGGAAAATGAGGTAAATTCCAAGGCCTTCTAGCCGAGGATTCTGCCCCCGGCAAGCAACCTCCCGGGAACCGAAAGCGCTTGCAGCGAGCGGCAAACACATGCACTTAAGCACCAAGGGAGTTTCGTTGAACGGCGATGGCGGCTGGAGACCGCCAAAAAGGGGCCTCTAACATGTCGAGCAAGGTCGTCTCGCTACAGTTTCCGCGCAGCCTTCCTGCCACGCATCCGGTGCTTGAGACACTCGCGTGCATGAACTGCCCCGCCCGCAAGAGCGATATCTGCGGGAGCATGTCGGACGCAGACATCCGCATCATCGCCAACAGCTCAAGCCGCATCAAGCTTAAGCAGGGCGAGACGCTCGTATGGGACGGTGATGAGGCCCGCCACGCCTACGTCGTGACGAGCGGTACGCTCAGGACATCCAAGGAGAACGACGATGGGCGCCGGCAGATCCTGAACTTCATGTTCGTGGGGCAGTTCATCGGCCTCCCCTCCGATCATGTGCACCACTTCAACGTTGAAGCGCTGACGGACTCCGAAATCTGCCGCTTCGAACGCAAGAAGCTCGAGGATATCCTTGTGCGGTATCCAGCCGTCGACCAGGGCTACCGCCGCGGGACGGCACGCCAGCTGGAGTCCGCGCACGAACATGCCTTCGCCCTCGGACGCCGGACGGCGATGGAACGCGTTGCAGCGTTTCTCTACGATTTGTCTCACTCAGGCTGCCCCAAGTCATCCGCTCGAACACTGAGGTTGCCAATGACCCGCAGCGATATTGCCGATTTCCTCGGCCTGACGCTCGAAACGGTCAGCCGGGCCTTTAGCCGACTGAAGTCCGTCGGTGTCATCAGTCTGCCATCCACGCACGAAGTCGAGATCAAGGACGAAGAGCGGTTGAAGGCGCTGGCAGGCCTGATGAGCCTCTGACACCATGACCCCAGAGAGCCCATCATCCAGGGACAGGAAACATCGATGAGCTACGTAACCCGAACACTGGCACCGCGGGAGCACATCCTGTTCTCGACCGGCTATCACTGGCTCTACTGGGTAGGCGTGGCTCTCCTGATGGCTCCATTCATCGCCGTGGCGGCGGTGTCCATTCCCTATTCGGTTTGGCACGTCATATTGCTCGCGATGTTGGCAATCCCCTTCTGGTTTGGCCTCGTCCGCTTCATCCATGGCATTGCCCTTGAAGTGGCTGTCACGTCGGACCGCTTCGTCAGGAAGACGGGACTGATCGCGATCGTGACGCAAGAGGTCAGCCTCGTCGAAATCGAGAAAGTGAACCTCGAACAATCGATACTGGGGCGATTGCTCGGATATGGTTCGATCTTTGTGCATGGCACGGGCTCAGGCCAGATCGAGGTGCACATGATCACAGATCCGGCAGGGTTGCGCCGGGAAATCCAGACCGCGCGCGAAAACATCCATACGAACGAGCACTAGGTTGCGCTGGTGGGCCCGGCAGGACTTGAACCTGCGACCAGACCGTTATGAGCGGCCCGCTCTAACCAACTGAGCTACAGGCCCGACCTTGGCGCCGTGTTCATATACCAAACCGTTGACCCGTGAAGAAACCCTCATTTGGGCCTCCCGACCGGGACACCACCGGCAGATTTTGTCGCAGGCTTCGCCTTTGTTTCGCCGCGAATGCATCCGATATCCTCTGCTCATCAATGCGCTGAAGGCGCACAGGAGACCGGCATGAACATCCGTAACGCAGTCATTGGATCCGGCTTCGTGATCATGGCAGCCCTGGCCGCGGCCATCCTTGTAGGTCCGCAGCAAGGCATATCCTCCGCACCGGACACGCTCCCGCGGATCGTCACCGTTTCGGGACAAGGCGAGGTCAAGGTCAAGCCCGACATGGCCACGATCAGCACGGGCGTCTCCAGCGACGCGCCAACCGCCCGCGCAGCCCTCGCCAAGAACAATGCCGCCATGACTGCCGTGCTCAAGGCCCTAAGCGAAGCCGGCGTCAGTCAGGACGAAATCCAGACGTCGAATTTCAGCGTGTCGCCAATCTACGGCGCTGTCCAACCCGGCCAGGCTGGAACACCAAAGGTCGTCGCTTATCAGGTCAGCAATCAGGTCTCGGCCAGGGTCATCAATCTTGCCCGGCTCGGTGCAATACTCGACGCGCTCGTGCAGGCGGGATCAAACCAGATCGGTGGCATCTCATTCGATGTGAAGGACCCCGCCGCGGCCACCAACGAGGCACGCAGGAAAGCAGTCGCCGACGCACGCGCACGGGCGGAACTCTACGCAAGCGCAGCAGACGTGTCCGTCGGATCCGTCATTCAGATCTCTGAAGTCTCGACGAGCCCGATCATGCCCGTGAGCTACCGAATGGCCGAGATGAGCAGCGCCGCTGCCGTGCCAATCGCCGCCGGACAAAGCACCCTCTCGGCCAGCGTCACAGTGACCTTCGAACTGCGCTGACACCAATCTCAAGCGAGACGCACGACCCTTGCAGGCAGCGCGGCAGCACCGGGCTGCTCATCCCAGTGGCAGTGATTGAACACGGCACCCTCACGCCGGACGCGCGAGACAGCCCCCGGATCGATGGTCGCAAAGACCCAGCCCGGCTGGTTCAGCACACCCTGGGCGAGCACGCCAGTCTCGGGAAAGCCCAGGTCCGGAGGGCCATACACGCCTGCAGCACCATGATTCATGTCGACGGCCGGTGACCAGGAAGCCTCCCCCACAGTTGGGGACTGCACCACGTGGCACTGACTTTCGAGTGCGCGGGCTTGTGCAGCAATGCGAACGCGATGATACCCAAAGGCGCTGTCCGTGCAGCTGGGTACCAGGATCAGCTCCGCACCATGTTGGCTCATCGCCCTTGCGATGAGCGGAAACTCGGCATCGTAGCAGATGGCGACGCCAATCCTGCCGATAGCAGTCTCGAAAACATTGATCTCCCGCCCGCCCCGAATGTCCCAATGCTCGCGCTCGAAGCGGGTCATGACAAGCTTGCGCTGCTCACCAATCGCCCCTCCAGGTGTGAACAGGCGCGCCACGTTGTAGGCACACCCGTCACGCGCATCGCGCTCAGGCAGGCTGGACGCGAGGGCATGAACGCCACGTTGCCGGCACAGATCGACATGCAGGCCATCGATGCGGCTGCGCAGGGATCCAACGAAATCGATCGATGCCTCCAGGTCGCACCAGACCTCCGCAGGCGCCATCCGGGCCAGTTCCATCGCGCCGTACTCAGGAAATACCAGCAGGTCCGCCTTGCTCTGCGATGCGGAAGCGAACCACGCGCGCATCTTGGCCTCATAGCTGTCCCAGGAAGCGATCGCATCGATGGGGTACTGCGCCGCCGCAATGCGCAAAGTCACGCCTCAAGCCTCCGCTGCCAGAATTGCATTGACTTCGGCGTCTCGAGATCGTCACCAACTTCACGCCACGACATGACGCAGCGATAATTCTCGAGGGGCACATAGCCACGATTGCGCCAGAACTGGTCCAGAGGCACATGGTCGGCTGGACGCAATGGGTGACCCTCGGGACGAACAACAGCGCAGAAAACGGTCATCTTCAGGCCAAGGCGGCGAGCTTGCGCCTCACGGATGTCAAAGAAGCGAATCCCGATGCCCCGGCCCCGATGGCTGCGCCGCAATACCGACTCGCCAAAATAGAAGATGTCCGACACATCATCCCCACGCGCACGAAACGGCTCAATGATCTCCGGCACCTGATCCACAAGCGGTGCACCCGTCGCAGCACCGACCACGGTCGCTCCGTCAAAGGCAACCGCAAGCATCCCGCCAGGCGATGCCGCAAGCGCTGCGAGATAAGTCCGCTCGTAATCCATATCCCCGTCATAGAGATAAGGGTAATCGCGGAATACCTCGATCCGCAACCGGGCAGCGTCATCAATGTGCCGCCGCAGGTCCTCCCCGCGAAGCGTCTCGATCCGGGGGTTCATCCCCCGACCTGCCGAACCCAGTTCCGCAAATTGTAATAGGTCGTGACACGGGCAATGCGGCCATCGGCGATCTCGAAGAAGCTGCCGGCCGGCAGGACATAGGTCTGCCCGCGCGCGGGAGGCAAACCTTCGTCAGTGGCCAAATAGGTACCATGGACGACGTACTCGGCAGAAACCCGGCCAGACACGTCACCCGTCATGATGACAATGTCCCTGAGTTGCTCCCGATAGCATCGCTCCATGCGTTGCAGGAATTGACCGAACAGCGCCCGACCAGTGCGACGCTCGCCCTCGTTCACGTCGTGGACGACGTTGTCGGCGAGGCAGTCGAGCATTCCAGCGGGATTGCCCGCATTGAAGCTGTCGAAATAGTGCCGGACAATCGCCACATCCCCAGACGCCTCGGGATGAAGCCCCTTGGTTTTGCTGCTCACTCGTCCTTGCACTTCTTCTTCGAGGACCCGTCCTTGTCATCCTTGCGGCAGTCCTCGTCATCATCGTCGTCCTTGTCGCT
>JBEIFU010000013.1:0-21023 GCA_040382295.1 Alphaproteobacteria bacterium | reverse complement strand
GCGGAGCCTATCCTTCTTTCGCTTGTCCGCAGCATGGTCTATGCAAACCGCGAGGACCGGATCCCGGAGTTTCGCAGCTATGCGCCGGCCCTCGCGCGGTGGGAGGCGGCCGCGCGCCGGCCGGGGCTGGAACCCGAAGACTTTCTGCACCTGTCGGTGCCCGTGACGCTTGAGCGCGTGCTGGAGCTCGGCGGTGATCCTGCAGATCGCTATCGCATCCTGCTTGCGGCCAGCGCCATGGCAATGCTGCGCTTCGACCTTTCAGTCGATAAGCAGGTCGACAAGCCTGTCTCGCACAATGTCGGCTGGCTGGACTTTACGCATATGCTGACCTTCGGCAATGCCGTGCGCAAGATTTGCACCGACGATCCATCGCTCTGGCCGCAGGCGCTATTGCAGATGGGGTGCTTTCTCGGGCGTGTGTCGCCGTTCATGGCACAAGAGGACGAAGCCGGGTGGGATACCCGCGACATCGACGCATTCCTTGCGCTTGAACGCGAGCGGCTCCACGACCATGGCCTGAGGGATCCGATCTTCTCCAGCCACCGGCTCAAGGTGCTTGCTGCCGTGGCCGAAGAGATTGCGTGGGCGGGTCGCGGACCGCTTGCCGACCTGCTGGCGGCGGCCACCAACCGCTATCTCAACACGGGGATCAAGCAGCACCACGGGTTGAGGATGGCAACCCAGGCAATGGCCTTCGTGGCGGCGGAGGGGTAGCAACGCGGGAGTGCGCTGATTGCAGGCGCGCGCCGGATGCTGCACACTGGCACGACAGCGGGGCGTTCGTGTCCCGCGCGCGGTACTGCCATGGTGAGACGATGACCAAGAGCGTCGAGTTCCTTTTCGATTTTGGAAGCCCAACAACCTTCCTTGCCTACAAGCAGTTACCGAAGATTGCCGCCCGGCACGGCGCCCGGATCGTCTGGACGCCGATCCTGCTGGGGGCCGTCTTCAAGGCGACGGGCAATGCCTCGCCGGCGATGATCCCCTCGAAGGCGCGGTACATGAACAGCGACCTCGCGCGCTTTGCCAGACGGTATGGCGTGGTGTTGAACTTCAACACGCATTTCCCGGTCAACACCCTGCCGCTCATGCGGGGTGCCGTGGCCTACCAGCAGACACCGCACTTCGACATGTATGTCGATGCGATGTTCGACGCGATGTGGGCGCATCCGCGCAACCTCAACGACCAGGCCGAGATCGCCCATGTGCTGCGCGATATCGGCATCGAACCCGAGGACTTCGTGGCCAGGATTGAACGGTCGGATGTGAAGGAGAAGCTCAAGGCCAACACCGAAGATGCAGTCGCGCGCGGCGTGTTCGGCGCGCCTTCCTTCTTCGTGAACGGTGAGTTGTTCTTCGGGCAGGATCGCATGGATTTCGTCGAGGACGCCCTGTTGCCCTGAAGACAGTCCGTCCGGGGAATCCGCTCGGAACGCAGGCGTTCTGGCCGGTTTTCTCCCGGCAGGCGAATCCGCGCCCTGTTTACCTTCCGGTTGGCCATTGCCCTCGGCTTGTTTTCTTGGCTCTATGACTTCGCCGTGATGGGGTGGGACCCGTCGGCGGCAGCACGGCGGGCTTGCCCGCTTGTGTCGGGTGACGCCGGGGGGCGGGCAGTTGGGGGACGAATGACATCCGAAGTCATGCTGTTGAACGTGCAGGGCGCGGCACTGGCTGCCGACAGTGCGCTCACGGCCATCGAGTACCACCCCGATGGCACGGCCACCGTGCGCTACCAGTCCGGGATCGACAAGGTCTACCTGCTGGACGAGAAGATGCCCGTTGCAGCGATGATCTTCGACGTTGCGGAGTTTTATCGCTACCCCTGGGGCACGATCTTCGAGACCTTCCGCACCACGACGCCGTCTCGCGGGGACACGGTGCCGCATGTGGCGGAATCCATGGTGCGTTTCCTTGCACGCTGGACCTCTGGCGCCGATGCAAAAGCCGGCAAGCTGCTGCCCGTCGACGAGGGTCAGGAGCGACTGCACTTCGCGATCTATGTCGCGGCCTTGCTCCAGCGTTACCAGCAATGCATCGAGCTGGCCGGCGAGCGCAAGAAGCGCCCTGATGAAGCCGTGCACGCCCGCGCCCTCGACATGCTGCGGTTCGAGACACAATACCAGGGCACCTATTTCCAGAATCTGTTTCTTCCGGCGGGAACGCCGCCGCGCAAGAGGAAGCTGATCGGTGAAAGCTCGCCGCGGCTCGTCGGCCTGATCGAGCAGTATCTCTCCCGCTTGATCGGCGGCATGAGCGACGCGCTGTTCGGCGCTGGCGTGCTGTCGTCGGCAACCCGCACGCAACTCGCGGAAGTGACCGTGGGCTCTTGCCTGACCGATTGGATGGCGCCAGGCGTGCCGCAGACCGGCGTGGTCCTGGCCGGCTTCGGCACTGATGAGGTGAGGCCATCCTACCTGGATCTTCGCATCGGCTCGGCCTTCGGCGGTATCGTGAAGCACCAGCTGGTCGCGGCCGGGACACCTTCGAATGCAGAACCTGTCATCATCCAGTCATTCGCGCAGGCCGACCTCATCGACGCGCTGCTGCGCGGTGCACAGCCCGGCTACAAGTACCTGATGTTCCAGCTGATGCAGCAGGGGATCTCCTCGCTGCTGCAGTCGGTATCGGGCGAAGTGGCGAAAAAGGATGCTGGGCTTGCAAAGGCCGTCGAGCAGACCTATGCGCAAGCCCCGCTCGCCCTGTCGCGGGCGATCCTGATGGCAGGCGATGACATCGCGCGCCACGCGATGGAGATGAGGGTCGCCGAGGTCGTCAATTCCTCGCCACCAGCCCAGTTGGCCGAGCAGGCAACCAAGATGATTGTACTCTCGGTGATCGAGCACGAGTTGACCGGCAGCCAGTCGGTTGCCCAGCCCATCCTCGCCATCCGGATGTCCAAGGGGCGCGCCGAATGGGTCCGCCACAGCATGAGCCACGACACATGACACGCAAGACCAGCAACCCGACGCCCGTCCCCGAACTTGTCTCGAAGCTGCTGGATGACGCACGGCGCACCCGCAAGGACGGCCCCTCATCGTCCCTGCATGGAGCGCGAGCACAGCTGTCGGCAACACTGAACCAGGCAGGCACGCTGCTCGCGCAGATCGAAAGTGCCGCGCCCGCGCGCAAGCCGTCGCTGCTGCAGGCCGTTCTCGGGCTGTCGTCGGCACCGGCGGTGCGCAAGCGCAGCTGGTTCGCAAGGCGCGCCGACGCCGACGGGGCGCTCAGCACCAGGAAGATCGAGGCGCTTCTCAAGGATGCAAGCAGGGGCGGGTCGCGTCTGTCGCTATCGGACGCTGTCGAACGAAGCGCTCAGGATGAACCTGCAGTCGAGTGCGTGCTGCCGCACGGTGCCAGCGATCCGGTGTGCGCGCCGCGCCGATAGCTCAGGCGCCGCTGCGACGCACGGCATGCATCGACAGGCCGCCGGCAACCATGTTGTCCCAGATCTCCTCGGCGCTGTCGGCGTAGCTGAACAGCCGCAGGTCCTTGCGAACGATCATGCCCTCGTCCACCAGCCGGTCGAAGTCAACAAGGCCCGTCCAGAAGCGTCGGTCGAAGAGAACCACGGGAAGCCGTCCGATTTTCTCCGTCTGCAGCAGGGTCAGGATCTCGAACAGCTCGTCGAGCGTGCCGAAGCCACCGGGAAACACGACAAGGCCGTTGGCGCGCATTGCCAGGTGCATCTTGCGCATGGCGAAATAGTGGAACTGGAACGTCAGGTCCGCTGTTGAATACGCATTGGGCTGCTGCTCATAAGGCAGGCGGATGTTGAACCCGACAGACAGCGCACCGGCATCGGCAGCACCGCGATTGGCAGCCTCCATGATGCCCGGACCGCCGCCGGTTGCGATAACATTGTCGTGCAGGCCGCCATTGCGAATGAGCGCGCCGCCCCGCTCGGACGCGATGCGACCAAAGGCACGAGCTTCATCATAGCGGCGTGAGCCCGGAACCGAACGCGCTGAACCAAAGACGACAATCGTCGACCTTATGCCGGCGCCCCGCAGCATATCCTCTGCCTTGGCGTATTCCAGAAGGAAGCGAACCCCGCGCATCGAGTCACCAAGCAGGAAATCCGGATCGAGCGCCGGAAGCCGATAGCTCGGCGGCAGCTTGCGCTTTCTTGTGGCGGGTTTTGGCTTTCGGGGTGGCATGGAGGGACGTGTCCTGCGGGTAGTGTAGTGGCGATGCGTATCACAAGTCGTGGCAGGATACAGTTGACGAAGCGCGCCCGGGTCGTCAGCCTTGGTCCTCAGGGTTACTCTTTCAGGTAAACGGGCTCATGGAACTTGCAGCAATCATCATCGTCGTGGGTGCATCCTTGCTCGCGGCCGGCATTGCCTGGGGCCTCGCCCTGATCCTCGGCATCTATGTCGGACGCCCATGGCCTGCGTGGCGGTTGGCCGCTGGCGGTGGCCTTGCCGGGATCGTTGTGGCGTTGTGTGTCATCACGGGCTGGCCGTTCGGCGTCATCCGCTTCTCCTCGCCTGTTCCCGTCGACGAGGTGTCCGCCTACATGCAGGCGCTCAGGCCCATCGGACGGGTGCGACCTTCAGAAGATGCGCTGCACGAGCGGCTCGCAACCTTCATCGAGCGCGATCGGCAGGAAGGTCTCAGCGAGGACGAGGTGCGCCGCAACGTGGTATCGCAGGTCCTGTCAAGTGCGGCTGACAAGGTCGTATCAATGCCTGACGAACTGGTGCGCGACTACTACGTGCTGCAGCGCGATGCGATGGCCCATCTCGGGCGGCAGAAAGACTTTGAAACCTGTCGCGATCTTGGACTTGGGCGGATCCGGGGCGATATCGAGGAGCGCCTCAGCGAGGAGCTCGTCGCCCGACAACGGGCTCTCGTGATGGCCATCATCGGGGCTGCTGGCGATCCGCAGGCCGAGCGCCTCGCCCAGGAGCCCTTCCAGGCCAGGGCCGCGCAGGGCTTTGCCTTGGCATCGCAGATGTCGGGCATCTCCCCCAATGAAATCGAACTCCTGCTCGCCGGCGGCGGAGATGAAGCCGCGGGCGCAGCGGAAAAGACCTGTCGGCTGATGACAACGTTCTTCAGCACCATGCTGGCGGAGCCGCTGGAGGTCCTTGCACCGACGCTGCGCGCAATGGCAGCGGGTGAGCGCGGCGCCTCGTGAGGCCCCTGTCAGGGACTGCAGGCCGGAGTCAGCTGGAAGCGCTTGCCCCCAACGTCGAGTTCGAGGGGGCTGGGCCGGGGGGGCGCGAGGCTGACGCCCGGGCTTGAGAAATCAAACGCGGGCGCACCGCATTGCCCAGTGAGGTAAGTGCCACGCTGAACCCAGGTGCCGTCGGTGCTTTCTCCATAGACCGCGATGGAATAGGCATCATCCCGCAGCAGCACATCCGGTTTTCCGTCTGCATCGATATCGGCGATCAGAGCCTGACACCCCGGCGGCTTTGACGCCGACTGGACGCAGGACTCGAGAGGGTTGGGACCCTTGCCGCGCCAGTCCTGGGTCAGGATGCTGGCCGGCAGCGTGCTGCCTTCCGGGAACACGGTAATGCCCGCGCGCACGGCCTCCGGCGTCATGGCGTTCGGGTTCGGTCGACGTTCGGGTGTCGTGCGCTTCAGTGCAGCGGCTGCGCTATCGGCGATCACGATGCGCTCGGGTGAGGAGCGGTCAGCAGCAAGGCGCTCCAGCGCATCCATGCCATATCGACCCGTGTTGAAGCGCAGGAGGTCATAGTCGAACGTGTCGGTCGGCACCGTGCCGGCCAGAAGGCGACTGACTTGGTCGTTCACGGACAGGCGGGCAGGGCTGGCAATCGGGGTCAGCATGCCGACGATGAGGCCGACCCAGGCCAACGCCGCCAGGATGTTGGTTGTTTGCAGCGGCTGCATCCAGCGCCCCGGCCAGAGGGCGGCAAGCGCGTAGCCTGCGGCGTAGATGCCGCCAACAAAGACGATGGCAAGGCCGATGGCGCGCTCCGGGGTCAGCCCGTATTGATCGACGCGCAGCCAGATCGAGTAGAACGCAAGGCCCGCAATGGGCAGGAGCGCCAGCGCCGCGGCGCGCACCGACAGTTTCAGGATCCCGGGTGGCAGGCGCTCGTCGCTGCCGTCCTGGTAGTTGGCGTTGACGAGGATGACGAGGGCTGCGCCCGCCGTCACGAGCAGGGCGGTCGCACTGCCAGTGGCCCAGAGCGGCGCAAGACCCGTGGCAAAGAGGCTCGCCAGAAAGCCCCAGGCGAAAAGAGTGAGCAGGGGCAGAAGCCAGCTGAGCAGGATCAGGGCAATCGTGCGCGCCCCGATGACCAGAGACATCCGCGTATCGGTGATATGGACAGCCAGGGCAAAGACGGTCGACGACGCGAGGAAGACGAAGGGCCGCTCGGTGATGATGTCACGGATCAGCGTGATGCCGATGAGTTCGAACAGGCTCGCGCCCAGCCAGAGCAGCAACCAGAAGGCACCAAGGAAGGCCAGGCACAGGGCCAGTTGGACACCGGCCTTCCAGCCCAGGTCGAAGTAGCTCGAATACCCTGCGATGAGCCGGCGGTCCCGGTCTGCGGCTGAAACGAGATGGTGGCCGATGAACAGTGCGCCGGCCAGAGGAAAGAACAGCGCCAGGTTCTGCGATCCCTCGGCGGAGGTTGGATCCAGCCAGGCAGCATGATGGCTGGCCGTGACGATGACAGCAACGACGCCGATGCTCCACGCGCCGAGCGTTGCATGTCGCATGGTGCCGAAAGAGGCCAGCCACGCAAAGGGCAGCAGGCCGAACGCCAGCACAAGCGCAGTGAAGGGCCATGTACGGGTGAAGGGCAGAGGTGTCCCTTCGAGCATGTTGAACAGAAGATAGAGCGCCGCGCCCTGCGCGACCCCGATCGCCAGCCGGCTCGCCAGAAGGGTCGTGCTCGAGAGGTCCTGCCGTTCAGTCATGTGCCCGTTGTCCCCGGATCGCCGAATGTCACGTCCTGGCCCGAGACCCTACAGGATTGGCGACAGGGCTTCCATTGGCGATCGGACAGGTTCGATGCGGCTGGCCGCAGCAGGGTCAGGTTCCCGGCAGCCTGTGCGCGCCGGCGCGACGGGCGCGGTCCGGGATCTGCGCCTTGCGCGCCTCGAGGGACGCCATGATGTCGTCGCGCGCGGCCTGCGTCAGGCTGGACCAGCCGGCGATCTCGCGCATCGCGCGGCCGCAACCCAGGCACCAACCTGTCGTAGCGTCAATGGCGCAGACTTTTACGCAGGGACTATCAATCGCTCCAGCCATGCGACTCTTGTTAATCGAGCGGCCACTGCGCCACAAGATGCTGTTTGAATCCTCAAGTGTGGGCGCTATCATCCCGGGCAATTCGAACTGTTTCCCACAGCAGGACCCATCGCCATGCATATCGCCTTCACACCGGCCGACGAGGCCTTCCGGAAGGAAGTCCGCCAGTTCATTGCAGAGAATTACCCGCAGGAACTCAAAGGCAAGTCACGTGGAGAATTCACGGACAAGCAGGACTTCCTGGCGTGGCACAAGATCCTCTACAAGAAGGGCTGGATCGCGCCTTCATGGCCCAAGCAGTATGGCGGAACCGGCTGGACGGCCACCCAGAAATACATCTTCGGCGAGGAATGCGCGGCAGCCGACACGCCCATGACGCTGCCCTTTGGCCTGGCCATGGTGGGACCCGTGATCTACACCTTCGGGACCGACGCGCAGAAGCAGGAACACCTGCCGAGGATCCTGTCGGGCGAGCGCTGGTGGTGCCAGGGCTACTCCGAGCCGGGTGCCGGTTCGGACCTTGCCTCGCTCAAGACGACGGCGGTGCGCGACGGCGACCACTATGTCGTGAACGGCCAGAAGACATGGACGACGCTGGCGCAATATGCCGACTGGATCTTCTGCCTCGTGCGCACGAACCCGACGGCCAAGCAGCAGGAGGGCATTTCGTTCCTGCTCATCGATATGAAGACGCCGGGCGTCTCGGTGCGTCCCATCATCACGATGGATGGCGCGCACGAGGTCAACGAAGTCTGGCTGGACAATGTCCGCGTGCCGGTGACCAACCTTATAGGCAAGGAGAACGAGGGCTGGACCTATGCAAAATTCCTGCTGGGTCACGAGCGCGCCGGCATTGCAGGCGTGGCTCGGTCCAAGCGCGGCGTACAGCGCCTCAAGCAGCTTGCGTCAGCAGAGCAGACGGGCGAGGGCGGCAGGCTGATCGAAGACGAGATGTTCGCCCGCTCGATCGCCGAGCTCGAGGTTGACCTTCTGGCGCTCGAATATACCGAGCTGCGCACGCTGGCCAACGAGTCGAAGGGCGGCCATGGTCCCGAAGCTTCGATCCTGAAGATCCGTGGCACCGATATCCAGCAGCGCCTGACCGAGCTGACACTGGAAGCAATCGGCTATTACGGCAATCCCTATCGCCCGTTCGCACATGACAAGGCCACGAACGAGTATGTTCCAGGGCCCGACTATGCCCATGGCGCATCGCAGAATTATTTCCTCACGCGCCGTACATCGATCTATGGCGGCTCGAACGAGATCCAGAGGAACATCATTGCAAAGATGGTGCTCGGGCTCTGAGCCGACGCTCCCAATCCCACACCGAACAAACCGGACCCTGATATGGATTTTTCATTCACTGAAGAACAGAACCTGCTGCGCAACAGCGTGCAGAGATTCGTGCAGAACGCCTACACATTCGACAATCGCCGCGCGATCATTCGCAGCGAGGCCGGCTGGAAGCGCGAGAACTGGTCGACCTTTGCCGAGCTCGGCCTGCTTGCAGCGCCGTTCTCCGAAGACCATGGGGGCCTCGGCGGCGGCGCCATCGAGACCATGATCATCATGGAAGAGTTCGGGCGCGGACTGGTTGTCGAGCCATTCCTGGGCACTGTCGTCCTGGCCGGTGGCCTCCTGCGTCATGGGGGCAGCAAGGCGCAGCAGGCGCAGTACATCCCCGAGATCATCGAGGGCAAGCGCGTGTGCGCCTTTGCCTTTGCCGAGCCGCAGGGCCGCTACAACCTGGCAGACCTTGCCGTCACGGCCAAGAAGAGCGGCGCGGGCTATGTGCTCAACGGCCACAAGGCGGTGGTCATCGGCGCACCGTGGGCCGACACGCTCGTGGTGACGGCCCGCACGTCAGGTGGTCAGCGCGACACGAAAGGCGTGTCGGTATTCATCGTCGACAAGAAGGCCAAGGGTGTCTCGTGCCGCGACTACCCGACGGTTGATGGCCTGCGCGCATCCGAAGTGACGTTGGAGAACGTCGCGGTCGGCGCAGATGCCGTCATTGGCGAACTCGACAACGGCCTGCCGCTGGTCGAGCGCGTGGTGGACGAGGGCATCGCCGCGCTCTCGGCCGAGGCAATCGGCGCGATGAAGGTGCTGAACGACGCGACCACGGAATACTGCAAGACCCGCAAGCAGTTCGGCGTGCCGATCGGCAAGTTCCAGGTTCTGCAGCACCGCATGGTCGACATGTTCATGAATTACGAGCAGTCGGTCTCGATCACCTACATGGTGACGCTGAAGCTCGACGCGTCCGACGCCGAGCGCCGCAAGGCCGCCTCCGCAGCCAAGGTGCAGATCGGCAGGGCCGGACGCTTCATCGGCCAGCAGGCGGTGCAGCTGCATGGCGGCATGGGCATGACGGACGAACTGAGTGTGGGCCACTATTTCAAGCGCCTGACGATGATCGACACCATGTTCGGCAATGCCGACCATCACCTCAAGCGCTACGCGCTGGCTGCCTGAGAATCAGGAAGCGGCCGAACGCATGCCAACGCCTGCCCATTCCCGGGCAGGCGTTTTTTGTCTGGACCGCTCAATGCATGACAGCGAAACGAGCAGGCTCGGGTTGGGGCGCGCTGACCCTTTCGCGCGGGTAGCGGCAGGTGATCGTGGTGCCGCGGCCAAGCTCGCTGGTAATCGACACGCTGCCTCCATGCGCCTCAACCAGACCCTTGACGATCGGCAGGCCTAGACCGGCACCTCTCCCCGGCGCCGAGACGTCATAGCGGCCACGCCCGAACCCCGCAAACACCGCATCGATGTCGGCGGGATCGATCCCCATGCCCGTGTCTCTTACACCGAACGCCAGCTCTGCGGAGGGAAGGGCGTGGGCGAATACGGTCACGCGTCCGCCAGGCGGCGTGAACTTGATGGCATTCGACAGTAGGTTCAGCAGGATCTGATACGTTGCACGTTCATCGGCATGAAGCAGTGGCAGGTTCTTGTCGAGCTCCTGCTCCAGGCGAATGCTCTTCTCCCGCGCCGCGATCTCGAACGGACGCAGTGCCCCGCGGGTGAACTCCCCAAGGTCGATCTCGACGGGATTGAGGATCACGCGCCCCGACTCGATCCGGGCAAGGTCCAGCACTTCATTGATCAGGCCAAGCAGGTGGCGTCCGCTCTCGCTGATGTGCCCCGTGTACTCAGTGTACTGGTGGGCCCCGAGGGGTCCGAAGGTCTGGCGGTGCATGAGGTCTGAAAAGCCGAGGATCGCATTAAGCGGCGTACGCAGCTCATGGCTCATGTTGGCGAGGAATTCCGACTTCGCAAGGCTCGCGGCCTCTGCCCGTTGGCGGGCCTTGTCGGCCTCGAACTTGGCACCGGCAAGCCGTTCGATCAGTTCATTCTTGTCTTCGCGGGTCAGGAAAAGCTCGCGCGCACCGCGATGAATGTTCCAGGCCACATGAGTGAGGTACAGGGTAAGGATCAGGCCGAACCCGGCCAGCCCGAACTGCAGCGGCTCGCCCACCAGCATGGGCGGGATGATGATCGCGCTGCCCAGCGGCAGAAGCGTGGCAACCATCATGCGCGTACTCGAGGCGACCATCACCACCAAGCAGGCGAGGCTGCAGCAGGCAACGAGGAACAGCAGCATCTGTCCCGTCTCGCTGCACTGCGCATAGTAGAGATAGTGCGGCATGACCCACACCGCATTGACGGCGAAGCTTCCCAGCGAAAGCCCTGTATGCCAGCGCTGGACCTTGTCATTCGTCAGGTTCTCGCGCTCGAGGAACTTCTCGGCGAACCAGTAGCGCACACAGCCAAGGCAGAGCAGGAAATACCAGCCGATGAGGTTGGCCGGCTCGATCCACGCGGCCAGGAACATGCCGACCAGTCCCCCGACGGTCGGCAGCGAGTACAGCATCGGGCGCACGTTGCGTTCCGCCAGTCGAAGCTGTTCAAGTTCGAGAGTGGACGCACGCTCAGGCGACAGCGTGCCATGACGCTGTGCGGCGGTCATCAATGAGGTGTCGACATCGACTGTCATCGTGCTGCAGGGCCTGCGAACAATGGCGGGTATCGCATGAGAGCTGTTAAGGAATGCTGGCCGCGGCCAGGTTCAGCCGGTCTCGGCGGGTGCAGGGTTTGTTTTCCGTCCCGCGTCGGTTACGGTCAGGTAAATTGCCAGTCAGGGAAGGCCCGAAGATGAATGAAGTGTTGCTGTTCGAAACGCATGGACCGGTGGCGGTGCTCACCATCAACCGCGCCGAGACCCGCAATCCGCTGGGAGCCGATGGCGACGGTGAGGCCTTTGCCGCGGCGTCCGCGCGGATCAATGCCGACCGGACGATCCGCGCCGTCATCCTGACGGGGGCCGGCAAGGCGTTCTCGGCTGGCGGCGATGTGAAGGCGATGAAGGATCGCGCCGGCGCTTTCGCCGGTCCTGGCGTGGCCATCCGAGAGCGTTATCGTTCGGGGATCCATCGCATCGTTCGCAGCGTCTGGAACATCGAGGTGCCGGTCATCGCGGCCGTGAATGGTCCTGCCATCGGTCTGGGCAATGACGTCGCATGCCTTGCCGACATGCGGATCGCCTCTGACACGGCCATCTTCGGTGCCACATTCCTGAAGATCGGGCTTGTGCCGGGTGACGGCGGCGCGTGGCTGTTGCCCCGGGTCATTGGCATGGCACGAGCCTCGGAGCTGCTCTATACCGGTGACACGATCAATGCAGCGACGGCACTGGAGTGGGGTCTCGTGTCGCGTGTTGTTCCTGCAGGCGCCCTCAGGGACGAAGCCATGGCGCTGGCCACCAGGATCTGCCAGCAGCCGCCAGACGTGCTGCGCATGACCAAGAAGCTCCTGCGCGAGGGGCAGGCCGTCAGTTTCGACAACATCATGGAGCTTTCGGCAGCGATGCAGGCTCTGGCGCACCACACGCACGACCACGGGGAGGCCATCGATGCATTCTTCGAAAAGCGACCCGGGAACTACACGGGGCGCTAGGCGTACACGTTTACCCTGCGGCATCCGTTCGCCACACCGGGGCCCTTGTGTTGAAGGCGCAGCTTTAGTCTACTCGATCTCACTCACATTCGATCACGGAGCACAGGCATGACGGTAGGCATCATCGCGACGATCAGGGTCCAGACAGGCAAGGAGAGCGCCTTCGAAGAAGTGTTTCGCGAGCTGGCTGGTCATGTGAAGGCGAACGAACCAGGATGCGTGCTCTACGATCTTTTCAAGTCGAAGACACCCTCGACCTATATTGTCATGGAGCAGTATGCGTCCCCCGAGGCTCTGGCGGCGCATGGCAAGACCGCTCACTTCCTGGCTGCAGGCCCGAGGCTTGCGCCATTGCTGGACGGCCGTCCTGCCATTGAAATACTCGAGAAGGTCTAGTCCCATGCATCTTGCATTCAGCCCCCAGGACCAGGCATTCCGCGACGAGGTTCGTGCATTCATCGCGGCGCGTTTCGACGAGGACCTCCGGCACAAGATGGCCTGTTCAAAGAACGGCTATCTGGACAAGGCAGGACAGGTGAAATGGCAGAAGGCCCTCTACGACAGGGGATGGGTTGCAGTGAACTGGCCGACCGAGTACGGCGGTCCGGGGTTCACGACGAACCAGAAATACATCTTCGATGTCGAGATGGCGGCGGCTGGAACGCCTGTCGTAAGCCCGATGGGGCTCAAGATGGTGGCTCCCGTCATCATGGCCTTCGGCACCGAGGCACAGAAGAAGAAGCATCTGCCCCCGATCCTGTCGTCCGACGTGTGGTGGTGCCAGGGCTATTCGGAACCAGGCTCCGGGTCCGATCTTGCCAGCCTCAACATGCGGGCCGAGGATCGGGGCGATCACTATCTGTGCAATGGCACCAAGATCTGGACCACCCACGCGCAATGGGCCGACTGGATTTTCTGCCTCGTGCGGACAACACCGGGCAAGAAGCCCCAGGAGGGCATCTCCTTCATCCTGATCGACATGACGTCGCCCGGTATATCGGTTCGGCCGATCATCACCGTGGATGGGCCGCCGGAAGGCGAGCAGGAAGTCAACCAGGTCTTCTTCGATAATGTGAAAGTTCCCAAGGAAAACCTGATCGGAAAGCAGGACGAAGGCTGGACCTACGCCAAGTACCTTCTGGAATTCGAGCGCGGGAATGCCTACGCCTCGGGTCTGCGACGGTCTTTGAAGAAGGTGCGCAGCGTCGCGTCGGTTGAAGGGCTGGACGGTGGCTGCCTACTTGACGATATCGACTTCCGGCGCAAACTGGACGAGGTCTCAATCCAGATCGATGCACTGGACTATACCGAAATGCGCTTCTTCTCGCGCATGTCCGCCGGACAGCGCCCTGGCGCAGAGTCCTCCCTCTTCAAGACGCGGGGAACCGAACTGCAGCAGGCGATATCGGAACTTGCAGTTGAGGCGATCCAGTATGCATCGATGCCCTTCGTGCAGTCGCCGTGGGAAAAGAAGAACGAGCCGTGGCCGCAAGCCGACCACGCCGTGACCACGGCCCCTTACTACTTCAACCTGCGCAAGGCATCGATTTATGCTGGCTCGAACGAGATCCAGCGCAACATCATGGCCAAGATGGTCCTGGGCCTGTAACGATCAGTCGAGCTTCTCGTAGATGCCCGCAACGTGAACGTCGAAGTCGCGGAAGATCTCGAGAGCCTCTTCCGCCGTCAACATGGAGGTCCTGTTCTTGAACCGGAAGTTCCAGAACGACTGGATGTGCATGATCATGCCGAAGGCCTCGCCCACTTCCATGAACTTTGCAGGCGCATCCTTCAGGAAGTTGCGGAACGACGAAGGCTTGCCTTCCAGAAGATCCCGATAGGCCGCGCGATACAAGTCGACACCGTCGGTTGTGACGCCATGCAGATATGACAGGCAGCAGGAAATACGGCGACGACTGCCATCGATTTCGTGGGCTTCCGCCTTGGTCGCACCCTTGACCTTCGCCTCAAGCAGTTCGCGCTGCAGGACGGGCATGAATTTGGTCGTCGCGACGATGTTCCAGCTGTAATAAAGAAAGCCCTTCCACGCGAAAACACCATCGCGCCACTCTTCACCCGTCAACAGCAGGACCTGACGCAAAGGATCCAGGCTGGCGGCGGTCTCGTCCGTCATCAGCTTTTGCGTCATGTTGGTGGTCTGTTCGATGAGGTTTATATCGCCCGTCAGCGCCAGCTTCACGATCTTTCCAACCTCGCTTTGCACGAAATCGCGCATGCGATTGGCATCTGCCTCGGTCAGGTCGAAATAGCAGCGGGAAACGACGATCCCATCGCGACGAAGTCGCTCGCGCAGCAGGAACGGATCGAATGTGGGCAGCTGATCAAGGATTCTGAGAATCGAGAAATCGCGCTGGAACTGTGGCGAGTTCATGTCGCCGCCGAAGAGCGAGACGATGACCTTTTCCAGCTCTGGCTCGTTCAGGAAGCAGCTGAACCCACCCAGGGCAAGTTCGCCCGTGTCAAAGGGAAGGATGGCCTTCGTGACCGTCATCCGCTTGTCGGTTTGCAGCTCGCGCTCATGCGCGCGCAATGTGTGCTTGAGAAAAATTGATTTGTTCAGGCGAGGGTTGCGGAACAGCGGATTTTCCCTGAACTCTTCCGTGTCGCGATGATTGCGATAGACCAGCGACAGGTTCAGCACGCGGTCGGTCGAACAGCTCCGGCTGAGGTTGGCCAGACTGTTCTTGGCTTTGGGCTTGAAGGCCGTCGCGGGGGGCATTCCGGTGTTCCGTGAAGCAACGTCGAACGAGACCTTAGTCTGAATGCCGTAAAAATTGGTTTATGCAGGCGGCAGGGCCAAGCGTTAGCGCCGGGTAAAGATCCATTGGATCTGGCGGATCTTCTGGGTGGCAGCGAAGGAGAAAGGGCCCCGGGAGTTACGCCATTCCGGGGAATAACCGGGTGGCGTCTCGCTTGAAGCGTGTGTTTACGCCATGGATCGCGGACGTTAGGGTTTTGCCATCGGAAATGGAGTTTTCGACGATGGCAGACAAGGCGGTTGCGACGAAAATGGCGAAGGCGGCCAGCGGTCCATTCGCCTCCTGGGCGTTGGTCCTTAAGGATTTTGCGCAGGCCTGGCTGACCTATGGAGTGCTGACCGTGGCCATCGCCGGCGTGACACATGGCATATACGGCATTCCGCTCTGGCAGGTCAGCGATGTCATCCTGGCGCTGTTCCTGTTCTTCATTGCCTTCGTCGCAAGCCTGAGCCTGATCGCCTTCTGCCTCGACCTCACCCGCGTGGAGATAACGCTGGCGCTGGGGCGCCTGATCAATATCGCCATGCTGCCCTTTCTGCCTTTCGGCATGGTGCTTGGCTTCCTGCTCTACGGTTTCATTTCCGGCGAGGCATTTGCCACAGAGTCGTTTGTCTATGCTGGCTACGTAGGCGTGTTCGCCGACGCCTATCTTCTTGTCTCAGCTTTCGCCGGCGACTTCCTGTCATTGCTGAAGCCGGGGGTTGGGCACGCGGGTATCGAGGGCGTCGTGGTTGATCGCGACCGCCTGGTGCTTGTTGCACAGGTCGCAAGCATCCTGCTGGCCATTGCAGGGTTTCTTGTGGCACGGACCCGAGTCGCAGCCTTTGATACCGTTGCCATCCGGACGACCCCGCTCGCCGTGTTCGAGCGGGCAGGCTCACGGGCCGAGCCGACGGCCTGATCTGGCCGTCGGGCCCGTCGCGCCCTCGCTAGTTCCCGCTGATGCGGGCGAAGAACTTCTGGGTCTGCTCGCCGCCCATGAAATAGGGCTTGGCGCCGGACATGTCCGAAATCTTGCCCCAGCTTTCGGCGACCTTCTCGGCCGTCAGGCCGTTATGGCCAAGGAATGCGCCATTCGACTCCACGATCTGCGCGACCGCAAAGGCCCCGCCACCGGCGGCGAGGATCACGCCATTCGGGGCATCCTCGCTGACCAGATAAATCACGCCGGGCGTCACATACTCAGGCTTGAGCGCCTCGAGCGCCTGGGGCGGCATGAGGTTTTCAGTCATGCGCGTGCCGGCGACGGGCGCCAGCGAATTCACCTTGATGTTGTCCTTCTGCCCTTCGAGCTTCAGCGTATTCATGAAGCCGACGAGACCCAGCTTGGCAGCCCCGTAATTCGTCTGGCCGAAATTGCCGTAGAGCCCCGAGGAGGACGAAGTCATCACGATGCGCCCGTACTGCTGGGCCTTCATCGTATCCCAGCAGGCCTTGGTAACTTTCACCGAGCCGACAAGATGCACGTCAAGCACGAACTGGAAGTCCTTGACCTCCATCTTCGTGAAGCTCTTGTCCCGCAGGACGCCTGCATTGTTGATCAGGATGTCGATGCGCCCGAAGGCGTCAAGGGTCTGCTTGACGAGACCTGCGACGCCCGAATCATCCGTGACCGACGCTCCGTTGGCGATCGCCTCACCCCCAAACGACTTGATCTCGTCGACCACATTCCTCGCTGCCTCTGACGATCCGCCCGAGCCGTCGACGCTCCCCCCCAGGTCGTTGACGACCACCTTGGCGCCGCGCCGGGCAAGCTCGAGCGCGTGGCTGCGCCCCAAGCCGCCGCCGGCGCCTGTCACGATGGCAACTTTTCCGTCGAAACGAATGGACATGTCTTCTTCCTTGCTGATCTGAGCCGTCGGGCGGTTTAGCGCTTCCCGCGCCGGGAAATCAACGCTCCGATCGGAAGTGAACGTGGACGCATGCTGCACCTGCGGCCAGCAGTATTTCCCTTGAGCTCGTCAGGAGAAGTGTTGCCAATACTCATCAGTAAAAGACCTACCGTGCGGTAGTAAACTTCTGCAATCAATAATGGCTTTGAAATGGAGGTCGGGCTGGTCCAAACACACGTTTGTAGCGTGTCCTGCCGTTTTTGGCGGGACGCCGATTTTTGGCGCAGCGCCGTTACGCGCGCTTGCAAGTGCAAACGGGGTGATGGCCAGACAAATGCCCACGCGCAAGCCCACGAAGAAAGCCCGGAGCCGGGAGGAATTCCAGCAGCTTGTGCTCGAAACAGCCCGGCAGCTTTTCCTTGAGAAGGGTGTCAGCCGGGCTTCGATGGCAGACCTCGGGCGGGTACTCGGCGTGTCGAAGCCGACCGTCTACGAAGCATACCGCAGCAAGCAGCAACTCATGGATGCGGTCTTCGATGCGGTTGCAGATGATGTCGACATGGGCTGGCTGTCATCGGCTGTCGCCAAGCCCCCGCCATTCAATGTGTTCCTCGATGAAACGGCCGAGGCCTACAAGCGCATCCTCGCTTCGCCACGCAGCGTCCAGGCCTTCCAGCTGCTGATCCAGGAAGGCGGCCACCAGACCGGTTTGACCGATGCGTTCGTGAAGAAGCTGACCTTGCCGGCGACCCAGGCGGGGCGCAAGGTCATTGCAGCCGCCATACGTTCGGGCCAGTGCGTGCCGCTGGATACCGTCGTCGTGCAGAAGATGGTCGATGCGCCCCTCATGCACGTGCTTGTCGACCGCACGCTGTTCGGCAAGCATGGCATGAGCGATGGCATCGTGCATTCCTACATCGACAATTCCTTCGGGGCCCTCAAGACGCTGCTCTGCAACGGCAGGGCTGGGTAACCGCTCAGGCGTCGATCGCAACCACCATCGGCTTTCGGTTGCGGATGCTCAGGGCGAGCCGACCGTGTTTGAGCTCCAGCGCCGCGTTGCCGAATATGTCTCGCCGCCAGCCCGATAGCGCGGGGACATCGGCCCTGTCGTCAGCGGCGATCTGGTCGAGGTCGGATGAGGACGCGATCAGCTTCTGGGCCACGCCGTGCTGATCGCACATGATCTTGAGCAGGACGCGCAACATGTCGCCAAGGATCGGCGGCGCGGATATCTGTGGCCCGCGTTCGATCTCCGGAATGGCTGACGCGGGCAGCGCAATGCCGGACTTCACGGCGTCAAGTAGACCCGCTGCCCCGCGCGAGCCTGAAAACCCGCGGGGAATTCCACGAAGCGCATCGAGTTCCTCGGCACTGGCCGGCGCCTGGGAGGCAACCTCGAAAAGCGCCTCGTCCTTCATGACGCGGCTTCGGGGAACATTGCGCTCCTGCGCCAGTCGCTCGCGCCATGCCGCTACTTCCATCACGATCGCGGTGAAGCGCCGGTTGCCGCCGCGCATCTTGAGGCGCCGCCAGGCATCCTCCGGCTTGAGATCATAGGTTTCGGGTGAGCGCAGGACCCCGAGCTCCTCCTCCAGCCAGCCCGAACGACCGCTCTTCTCGAGCTGTCGAACAAGGGACTCGTAGACACGGCACAGATGCACGACGTCCGACAGCGCATAGTCGATCTGGCGATCGGTCAGCGGGCGTCGCGCCCAATCCGTGAAGCGCGAGGACTTGTCGACCTGCACGTTGACAAGTTCTCGCACGAGCGTCTCGTACGCGGCCGCATCGCCAAATCCGCACACCATGGCCGCCACCTGCGTGTCGAACAGGGGCAGGGGAATGATGCCGGCCATGTGGTAGAAGATTTCGATGTCCTGCCGGGCTGCATGGAACACCTTGATGCAATCGGTGCGGGTCAGCAGGTCCAGAAAGGGCTTCATGTCCAGGCCTGGCGCCAGCGGGTCGATGGCGATGGCGTCACCAGGAATGGCTGCCTGGACGAGGCAGAGCCGGGGCCAATAGGTTGTGTCGCGCATGAACTCGGTATCGATGGCGACGTAGGGCGCCCCCGCCAAACGCTGGCAGGCGGCGGCGAGCTCTTCAGTTGAGGTGACCAGTCTTCCCATTTGCGATGCTTTAGCCCATGTTGCCCGGTCTTGACAGCTTGTGGTCACGCGGCCACAAGGGGCGCCCTTAAACAGGCAATTTCCGGGAAACTCAAGGATCTTCCATGCATCGCTACCGCTCTCATACCTGCGGCGAATTGCGCGCCAGCCATGTTGGCAGCCGGGTCCGGATTTCCGGCTGGGTCCACAGGCGCCGTGACCATGGCGGCCTCATCTTCATAGACCTCCGGGACAATTACGGGCTGACGCAGTGCGTGGTGGAACCCGACAGCCCCGCATTCAAGGCCGTCGATGGCTTGCGCTCCGAGTTCGTTGTCACGTTCACGGGGCGGGTCGTGGCACGCCCCGGCGACACGGTCAACAAGGAGCTGGCAACCGGCGAGGTCGAGATCCGCATCGACGAGGTCGCAGTCCAGGGCGAAGCCGGTGACTTGCCGCTGCCGGTCTTTGGCGAGCAGGACTACCCGGAGGACGTTCGGTTGAAGTACCGCTTCCTCGATCTGCGCCGTGACCGCATCCACCGGAACATCCTGCTGAGGTCTAACGTGATCTCGAGCCTGCGCCGACGCATGATCGATCAGGGCTTCACCGAGTTCCAGACGCCGATCCTGACCGCATCCTCGCCAGAAGGCGCACGCGACTTTCTGGTCCCATCACGGCTGCATCCGGGCAAGTTCTATGCGTTGCCGCAGGCGCCGCAGCAGTTCAAGCAGCTGATCATGGTGGCGGGCTTCGACCGCTATTTCCAGATCGCGCCCTGCTTCCGCGACGAGGACGCGCGTGCCGACCGTTCTCCGGGCGAGTTTTACCAGCTCGACCTCGAGATGAGCTTTGTCACCCAGGAAGATGTTTTCGCCGCCGTCGAGCCTGTGCTGCATGGCGTGTTCCAGGAATTCGCCAATGGCCGGACGATCAATCCAGGTCCGTTCCCCCGCATTCCCTACGCTGAGTCCATGCTGAAGTACGGCTCCGACAAGCCCGACCTGCGCAACCCGATCATCATCGCTGACGTGAGCACCGAGTTCGCCGATGCATCGGTCGAGTTCAAGGCCTTCAAGACCGTTGTCGCGCAGGGCGGCGTGGTACGAGCCATTCCGGCACCGGGTGCGGCTTCGCAGCCGCGTTCATTCTTCGACAAGCTCAACGACTGGGCCCGCAGCGAAATGAAGGCGCCGGGCCTTGGCTACATCACGTTCGAGGACGAAGGCGGCAAGCTCGTCGGAAAGGGGCCGATCGCCAAGTTCATTCCCGAGCCCGTGCTCGTCCGCCTGGCCCAGAAGACCGGCGTGAAGGCGGGCGATGCGCTGTTCTTCTCTGCCGGCAAGGTTGATGCGGCGGCAAAGCTGGCCGGCGCGGCGCGCATCCGCATCGGCAACGAGCTGGGGCTTAAGGCGTCACCCTACTACGATTTCCACTTCTGCTGGATCGTCGACTTCCCCATGTACGAGTGGAACGAGGACGAGAAGAAGATCGACTTCAGCCACAACCCGTTCTCGATGCCGAACTTCGACCACGATGCATTCCTGAAGCTCGACCCGAAGGACGACAAGACGATCCTGGGGATCACTGCCTTCCAGTACGACATTGTCTGCAACGGCATCGAGCTGTCGTCGGGAGCCATCCGCAATCACAGGCCTGACATCATGATCAAGGCCTTCGACATCGCAGGTTATCCAGCCGAAATGGTCGAGCGGAAGTTCGGCGGCATGCTCAATGCGTTCCGCTTCGGCGCGCCGCCACACGGCGGCACGGCACCCGGCGTGGATCGCATCGTGATGCTGATCGCAGGCGAGGAAAATCTGCGCGAAGTCACGATGTTCCCCATGAACCAGAGGGCGGAAGACCTGATGATGGGCGCACCGTCAGATGTCACCCTCAAGCAATTGCGCGAGTTGCATATCCGCCTGGCACTGCCAGAGTCAGGCAAGGCCTGATGCGCCCTGTCGTGCCGCGCAGTGCTCGGTTTACTGCGACCACGACAGGGTGAGAAAAATCCGAGTGGTGTCATTGGCACTGACGGTGTCGTCATAGGCGATCGGCAGGGCTGCTTCGATGCTGGCGTTCAGGT
>JBEIFU010000012.1:0-22096 GCA_040382295.1 Alphaproteobacteria bacterium | reverse complement strand
TCGCCCCTGTTTCGTGTTGCGCGGCGCTCGGGCGGCGAGATGCCCGCCGCCGATACCGACATCTATGTTGCCGATACGCTGGGCGAACTGGGGATCTTCTACCGGCTGGTGCCGCTTGCCGTGATCGGTGGCAGTTTCGTGCCCCATGGCGGGCAGAATCCGCTGGAGCCGGCAAGGCTGGGTGTTGCGGTCCTCAGCGGTCCGCATATCGACAATTTTCGCGACATTTACCGCCTTCTGGTCGCTGCCGGCGGGGCGGAGGTGCTGGCGTCAAATGACCTGCTCACGCAGAGGACTGGAGAACTTCTGCTTGACGGACTAGAACTCTCGAGACGCGGGGAGGCGGCCGCGCGGGTGGCGGGTACGAAAGAGCCTCTCACGCGTACGATGGAGCTGCTCGTGCCATACCTGAGGACGCTGAATGCGACTGCCGACGCCTGACTTCTGGTATGCGGATCCCAATGAGTCCGTGGCTTTCGTGCTGCGTCCGCTGGGGTGGCTTTATGCGATGGTCGGACGCATGCGGCGTGCGCTCGCGTCTCCCTTCCGGGCCTCGGTGCCAGTGATCTGCGTGGGAAACCTGACCGCGGGTGGCGCTGGCAAGACGCCGCTGGCGCTGGCCATCGGTGAAAAACTGGCGGCGCGTGGGCTGAAAGTTGCCTATCTTTCGCGCGGTTACGGTGCCGATGTGCCGGGCGCAATGGTCGTGGATGCAACGCAGGACCGCGCCAGCGATGTGGGCGACGAGCCGCTCCTGCTTGCCCGCCATGGGATGACGGTCGTGTCTCCCGACCGGCCCGCCGGCGTGCGACTTGCGGTATCGCGTGGGGCGCAGGTGATCGTGATGGACGATGGCTTCCAGAATCCGTCACTGGCCAAGGACCTCAGCTTTGTCGTGGTCGACTCGCAGAAGGGCTTTGGCAATGGCTGCGTCATTCCAGCCGGACCGCTCAGGGAGCCGGTGGAAGATGGGTTGCAGCGTGCGACGGCGCTTGTGCTGATGGGCCGGGGCAACGCTGCGGTTCCCGACACGAAGCCGATCCTGCGGGCTGAACTTGTGCCGCTCGAGGGGGAGGCGGCTCGGCTTTCAGGCAGACCCGTGGTGGCCTTTGCGGGCATCGGGCTGCCCCAGAAATTTTTCGACACGCTGGAGGCCTGCGGCGCGCACGTCAAGGCGATGAAGGGTTTTCCGGACCATCACGTATTTTCTGAGCAGGATATCGAAGCCCTGCGAAATACGGCGAGGCTCCAGTCTGCGACGCTGATCACGACCGAGAAGGACTGGATGCGCCTGCCTGCTTCTGCCCGTGCCGAGACCGACGTGCTTCGGGTCGCAGTCCGCCTTGACGATACCTCCGACACACTTCTTGACCAGTTCATCACCACATGTCTGAAGACGTTCAATCCGCCCGCACCGGCCGGGGACTGAAAGACGGCGACAAGCGCCGCCCCTCAGCTCCCATGATGGTGCTCTATGGCCTGGAGTACGGGCTCTTTGCCGGCGTCATGGGGCTGTTCCGCCTGCTGGGTCTCAGACGTGCGTCGGACCTGGGCGGGTGGATTGCGCGCACCCTTGGTCCGCGCATACCGGTGACGCGGCGTGCGCGGAGAAACATGGCAGCGGCCATGCCCGAGATGAGTGCCGAGGTTCGGGAAGCTCATATCCGGGCCATGTGGGACAATCTGGGTCGTACCTTTGCCGAATATGCTTTCCTGGGTGACTTCTCGGCAAACGGACCCGATGCGCGTATCGACCTCCAGGGGCGGGAGAACGCGCGCCATGCCATCGAAAAAGGGCATGGCGGCCTGTTCGTGTCAGGCCATTGCGGAAACTGGGAACTGATGCCGCCCTGCGTTCGGGACCTCGGGTTGAAGGGAACGCTCGTCTATCGCCCTCCCAACAATCCCTTCGTTGATGCGTGGATTGCGCGGCAGCGAAGCCTCGGGCTGCCGACAATGGCGGCCAAGGGTGGCGAGGGCGCACGGGCGATCATCAAGACTTTGAAACAGGGCGGCTTCCTGGCGATGCTGGTCGACCAGAAGATGAACGACGGCATCGCCGTGCCCTTCTTCGGGCGCATGGCGATGACACCGGTGGGCGCCCCCAGCCTGTCGCTGCGCCATGATGCGCCCATCGTTCCGGCGTGGTGCGAGCGCCTTCCGGGACAGCGCTTTCGCGTCACGATCTATCCCGAGATCCCGCGACCCAATACGGGCGACCGGGAGCGGGATGTCTATGAGCTGGCGCTGGCGCTGAACCGGTTCCTCGAGGATCGCATCCGGGAGAACCCGATGAACTGGCTGTGGTTGCACAGCCGCTGGCCAAAGGGTCAGGCGGCGGGCAGCACGAGTGCCGGGTCCAGCCTGACCTGAAACCAATTGAGGCGCAGGCACAAATGCGGGCCGGTTGCCCTGCCCGTCTTGCCGATGGCCCCGATCACATCGCCCTGTCTGACTGTGTCGCCGATTTTCACATCGAGACGCGACATGTGAAGATAGCTGGAGGACACGCCGTGGCCGTGGTCGAGGATCACGGTTCCTCCCGTGTAGTAGAGGTCCGGCTCGGCGAGGGCCACAGTGGCGCTGACAGGTGCCGCGATGGGGGCGCCCTCTGGTGCGGCGATATCAATGCCGAAGTGCGGTTGGCGTGGTGTGCCGTTCAGGATGCGCTGGCTGCCATAGATGCCCGTCTGGGTACCCCTGACGGGCCAGATGAATTCGTCTGCGAAGAAGCTTGCGTTCGTGTCCCGCGCGCGGGCGGCAGCGACGAGAGCATTCTCACGGGCGATGCGGTCGAGCACGTCTTTTGGCGGATCGACATATTTTCCGGGCAGGCCATTGATACGCTGGACCTTGTATTCACGTGGGATTGGTGTCAGGGCCTGGTCCTCACTCTCGCCACCGGGCCGGCGTATCGACAGCAGGCCTGCTTCCTTGCGGTCCCAGGCGAGACCAAACGCGAAATGCCCCTCGGGCGACACCCGGATGGGTCTTGCGTCGAGGGTGACGGTGGCTGCTGGGTCGGTGCGACCGCGCAGGAGCGCGCCTTGCGTTAAGCGTCCGCGCAGGAGATTGCCTGCCCGGGCGGGTGCGAGGCCTGTGAAGAGGGCGGCCATGCCTGCGGCGGCCTTGAGTGTCGTGCGACGGCTGAGCATCAGTGCTCTCCCCCCACAGCGCTGGCCGCGCGCAATTCATTGAAACGGTGGAAGGCGGCACCTGCATCGGCGTAGGCTTCCTGCAGGTCGACATTCCAGTAGCGAAGGTCCTCGAGCGGAATGCGCGCTTTCGTGACCGCGCACGTGACATAAGCGCCGGGCGTCAGGATCTTGTAGTCGCCGTCGAGATAGCGGATCACGGCTTCACCCTGCATTCCACGCTCCATCATCTTCCTGTCAACCCCGAGACTAGCAAATCCGAGCCTGCGCGCCTAGAAGAGGTCGCCCTGACCTGGCGGTGGCGCCTTGCCCTTCGTCCGCGGTGGATTTGCACTGGTTCCGGAGGCAACGGCGCCGATACTGCCATCGGAAAAAGTGATCCGCAGGTGGTCGCCCGGACTGACCTGGCCCTGGCTTGTCACTAGTTCGCGCTCGTCGAGCGTCACGATGGCAAACCCCCTCGCCAGCGTGGCCCGATGACTCAGCGCCTCAAGGATCGCGGCTCTTGCCTGCAGGCGCTGGCTGAGCGTGTCCTGGTTGCGCCGCATGGCAAGGCGTGCCCGATGGATGAGGTCGGCAAGACGGGTGGCCAGATGCTGTCCCTGGCGCCTGATTGGTTCCGGGGACAGTCTGGATCCTGCCCGCTCGAAGCGGGTGCGCTGGCGCTGTACCAGGAGCGAAAGCGCTCCGCCAAGCGCGGTAGAGGCGAGGTCGAGGCGCTGGCGGGGCATTTCAAGCAGGCGCGCCGGGCGCGGTAGTCCGCGTCCGAGATCCGTCAGGCGCTGGCGGGCCTGCGCGAGCGTTCGCAACAGTCCGCCCTGGTTGCGTGCGGAGAGCTCCGAGACCTGACGCATCAGGTCGACGCGGACTGGCACTGCCATCTCGGCCGCGGCTGTCGGCGTTGGCGCGCGCTTGTCTGATGCATAATCGATGAGCGTGGTGTCCGTCTCGTGGCCGACAGCCGAGATCAACGGGATCCGGCTGCCGGCTGCAGCGCGGACCACGACTTCCTCGTTGAAGGGCCAAAGGTCCTCGATCGAGCCTCCGCCTCGGGCGACGATGATTACATCCGGACGCGGAATGAGGCCTTCAGCCGGTAACGCATTGAAGCCTCCGATGGCCGCGCTGATCTCGGCAGCCGCCTTCTCGCCCTGGACTGCGACAGGCCAGACAATCACGCGGCGGGGAAAGCGTTCGTCAAGGCGATGCAGGATGTCCCTGATGACGGCGCCGGTCGGGGATGTCACGACACCGATGACGGATGGCAGGTAGGGGATGGGTTTCTTGCGGGCCTCGTCAAAAAGACCTTCTGCCGACAGTTTGCGCCGCCGCTCCTCAAGCAACTGCATCAATGCACCGATACCCGCGGGCTCGATGTGCTCAATGACGATCTGGTAGGAGGACTTGCCGGCATAGGTCGTGATCTTGCCGGTGGCTATCACTTCGAGCCCTTCGCTGAGTTTTGCGCGAACCTTTGAAAACGCGCCGCGGAAGCAGACTGCGTCGATCTTCGCGTCGTTTTCCTTCAGCGTGAAATAGGCGTGGCCAGAGGCGTGGGCACCCTTGAAGCCCGAAACCTCTCCGCGAAGCCGCACCATTCCGAATTCCCGTTCCACCGTTCGCTTGAGCGCCGATGACACCTCGCTGACGGTGTACTCGGGAATGTTGGCCCTGGGGCCGGTCCCGGACTGCGGATCGAAGTCCAATTCCATTTCGCTTGCCATGCCCCCATGTTACAAGCCTGCTGCCATGTGGGCGAGGCAGAATCGGGCGGTTTGCGGATGAAAATTCTGGTCATTGGATCGGGTGGGCGAGAGCATGCGCTGTGCTGGGCCATTGCGGAGTCGCCTCTGACAACGGCGCTTTTTTGCGCACCGGGAAATGCCGGAATCGCGCAAGTAGCGACCTGCGTCGCGATCGACGTGATGGATTTCGATGGCTTGTGCCGCTTCGCGCATGAGACCTCGATCGACTTCGTGGTCATCGGGCCCGACAATCCCATCGCCGAGGGTCTCGCGGACCGCCTTGAACGCGAGGGCATTCGCCATTTCGGTCCAAGCCGGGCCGCGTCCGAACTGGAATGGTCGAAGGGCTTCACCAAGGATTTCTGCCAGGCCGAGGGTATTCCCACGGCGCGTTATCAGCGCTTCTCGAACGCAGACGAGGCCAAGGCCTATGCGGCGGATCATCCCCTGCCCGTCGTGATCAAGGCGGATGGCCTTGCGCTCGGCAAGGGCGTCATCATCGCCTCGACGCGTGCTGAGGCCTCAGCCGCCATCGATTCCATGTTTGCCGGTGCCTTCGGCGCGTCCGGGAGAAGCATCGTGATCGAGGCGTTCCTCGAGGGCGAGGAGGCGAGTTTTTTCGTGCTCACGGATGGCGTGCATATCCTGCCCTTCGGTGCAGCGCAGGATCACAAGCGCGTTGGCGAAGGTGATGTGGGGCCGAATACTGGCGGCATGGGCGCCTATTCGCCAGCGCCCGTGTTCTCAACCGAGATCGAAAGCGCTGTCATCAAGCAGATCATCGAGCCCACGGTTCGCGGGATGCGCGCGCGTGGCCGCCCATTCAAGGGCGTTCTGTTTGCCGGGCTCATGATCACGCCGGATGGCCCCAAGCTGATCGAGTACAATGCGCGGTTTGGGGATCCGGAATGCCAGGTTCTCCTGATGCGGCTGAAGTCGGACCTGTTACCGCTCTTGCTGGCCTGTGCCGATGGCGCGCTCGACACGGTCGATGCCCGTTTCCACCCGGAGGCTGCGCTGACTGTCGTGCTTGCAGCCGACGGTTATCCGGAAGCACCGAAAAAGGGTTCGGTCATCCGAGGGCTCGAGCGGGCTTCGCAAGTGCCAGGGGTCAGGATTTTCCACGCCGGAACCAAATTGCTGGATGGTCACCTTGTCGCCAATGGCGGGCGCGTGCTCAATGTCACTGCCCGAGCACCGACGGTGGGCGAAGCCCAGAGACTTGCCTATCAGGCCGTCGGGCTCATCGACTGGCCGGGCGGGTTCTGCCGCAAGGACATCGGCTGGCGTGCCATCGCCAGAGAGCCCGCATAAAGGCGCTGTTCAAACCCGCGCCGCCCCCGCAATATATGTCATCCATTCATTCACGGAAAAGCTTCCCGCCATGGCCGAGACATCCCGACAGGAACAATTCAGCGGCACAAAGGACGTTGCGCCCCAGCACGCGCTCGACGCCGCGCGGCTCGAGGCCTATCTCAGCGCGCATGTCGAGGGCTTCAAGGGCCCGCTGACCATTCGCCAGTTCAAGGGAGGCCAGTCTAATCCGACCTACCAGCTCGTCACCCCCGGCGCCAAGTATGTGCTACGGCGCAAGCCGCCCGGCAAGCTGCTGCCATCAGCCCATGCCGTCGACCGCGAGTTCAGGATCATCAGTGCGCTCCATCCCACCGGCTTTCCTGTCCCTCGGCCTTATGTTCTTTGTACGGACGAAAGCATTGTCGGGACGATGTTCTACGTGATGGAATGTGTCGAGGGGCGTGTCCTGTGGGAGCCGCAGCTGCCGGGCATGGACCCCAAGCAGCGCCATGCCATCTACGATGCGATGAACGAGACGCTGGCCCGCCTGCACCAGACAGACTTCCAGAGGCTGGGCCTCGAGGATTTCGGCAAGCCAGGGAACTATTTCTCGCGCCAGATCTCCCGCTGGGGAAAGCAATATGTTGCCTCCGAGACCGAGAGCATCGCCGAGATGAACAAGTTGATGGAGTGGCTGCCTCAGCACATTCCGGCCGGCGAACGCAACTCGATCGTGCATGGGGACTATCGTCTGGACAACATGATCCTGCATCCTACCGAGCCACGCGTGCTTGCAGTGCTTGACTGGGAGATCTCGACCATTGGCGATCCGCTGGCTGATTTCACTTATCACATCATGCAATGGCGCATGCCTGCCGGCGGAACGGGTGGCGGCACCGGAAGCCTGGCTGGCGCCGACCTGAAGGCGCTCGGCATTCCGCTCGAGCAGGACTATGTCGAGCTCTATTGTCGGCGAACGGGTCGGCGTGGCATCGAGAACCTGGACTTCTACTTTGCCTATAATTTCTTCCGGCTGGGCTGCATCCTCCAGGGCATCATTGGTCGTGTGCGAGACGGCACGGCGGCCAGTGCGCATGCGGAAACCATGGCTGCTGCCGTGCGGCCCTTGGCGGAACTTGGGTGGCAGTATGCACGCAAGGCGGGGGCTGCGGGATGAGCAGGCTTTTTGCGACACTCCTGACACTAGCCTGCATCGCGTGGCCCGCCACTGCCGACACAAAGCTGATCTATGCAGGCACGCTGATCGCCATCCCCGGTGAAGAACCACTGAAGGAGCAGACCGTTGTCGTGAAGCAAGGGCGCATCGTGCGCATTGCTCCGGGCTTCGAGCGCCCACCGGCTGGTGCCAGCGTGATTGATCTGCGCAACCACTTCGTGCTGCCCGGGCTCATCGACAGTCACGTCCACTTGCTCAGCGAGCTGGGGCCGAAGTCGAAGCTGCAGCAGGTCGAGGATAATGAGTCTTTCGTTTCGCTCAGGGGCGCGAGCCATGCGCTGCGCACATTACGCGCCGGATTTACCACGGTGCGCGACCTTGGCCAGCGCTCTCCCGCCATCTTCTCGCTCCGGCGGGCGATCAACGAGGGGCTGATCGCCGGTCCTCGCCTGATCATTGCTGGCTCAACCCTCTCGCCGACGGGCGGGCATGCGCAAACTTACGGCTACCGTGACGATATCAACCACATGTTTGCGTCGAGCGGTCAATGCGATGGCGTTGAAGACTGCCGTCGTGCTGTACGTTTGCAGGTTGCGCGTGGCGCAGACGTGATCAAACTGGTCGCCACCGGCGGTGTCCTGTCGGACATCAAGGCCGGCGTCGACCAGCAGTTTTCGAACGAAGAACTCAAGTCAATCGTGGAAACTGCACACAAGCTGGGACGCAAGGTAGCGGCGCATGCGCATGGCGCGGACGGTCTCAACGCCGCGCTCAAGGCGGGCGTTGACTCCATCGAGCACGGATCCTACCTCGATAGTACCTCCATCGCGCTGTTCAGGCGTTCCGGCGCGTGGCTCGTTCCCACGGTCCTGGCCGGCGTGACCGCCGCCGAGTATGCGAGGACTGGCAATTTCATGTCTGAGGCGCAGAAGGCGAAGGCCCTGCAGGTCGGTCCACAGATCCAGGATGCGTTGCGCCGTGCCCATAAGGGGGGTGTCAAGATCGCCTTTGGTACAGATGCCGGCGTCTCGCCGCATGGATTGAATGCGCGCGAGTTTTCCCTGATGGTCGGTGCCGGGATGACGCCTGTGGAGGCTTTGCGTGCAGCCACCGTGTCGGCTTCCGAGCTCCTTGGCTTGCAGGACAGTATTGGCACGATCGAGACGGGCAAGTTCGCGGACATCGTTGCGGTGTCAGAGGATCCGCGGCGCAACATCAAAACCCTGGAAAACGTTCGCTTCGTCATGCGCAGCGGACAGGTCCATGTGTCGAGATGAGTTTCGAGCCAGCTCCTGTGCGCGCAGCGCACCGGTTTGATGAAGCCGCACTTGCCGCATTCCTGCGCCGGGAGGCCGGGACTGCCGAGGGCGGACTGGACGTGCAACAGTTCGGCGGGGGTCAGTCGAACCCGACCTTCCTGCTGACATCTGGCAGCACGCGCTTCGTGATGCGCAAGAAGCCGCCGGGGAAGCTGCTGAGAAGTGCACATCAGGTGGACCGGGAATTCCGCGTCATGCGCGCGCTCGCCGCCAGCGATGTGCCCGTCCCGCGGATGATCGCGCTATGCGAGGACGAAAGCGTCATCGGGACAGCCTTCTATGTCATGGAATACCTGGAAGGACGGATCTTCCGGGATCCCCAGATGCCGGGGTCTTCGCCGGCTGAGCGTGCAGCCGTCTACGATAGCATGAATGATGTGCTGGCCCGCTTGCACAAGGTGGATTTCACGGCTGTGGGACTGGGTGACTTCGGACGCCCCGGCAACTATTTCGAGCGGCAAATTTCGCGCTTCATCGAGCAGTACCGCGCGTCACAGACAGACCAGATCCCCGAGATGGAAGATCTTATTTCGTGGTTGCCCGGCAATATACCGGCAGAGGACAGCGTCTCCATCGCGCATGGTGATTATCGTCTCGAGAACACCATTTTTCATCCGACCGAACCGCGGATGATCGCGGTGCTGGACTGGGAGCTGTCGACGATCGGGCACCCGCTGGCCGATCTCGCCTATAACTGCCTCGGCTATCACTATATCAATCCGCGCCAGGGTGGCCTGGTGGGTATCGACCATGCCGCGACGGGCATTCCAAGCGAGGCCGACTATGTTGCGCGCTATTGTTCGCGCACCGGACGGGGACCGATCGCCAACTGGCCGTTTTATGTCAGCTTCTCGCTGTTCCGCCTGGCTTCCATCTCGCAAGGCGTCTACAAGCGCGGGCTGGATGGAAACGCCAGCTCCGAAACGGCTGCCCAATTCGGGAATATCTGTCAGATGCTCGCTCAGAATGCATGGCGGCTGGCGCGCCAGGCGGGATGATCCCGCGCCGTGCGCGCCAAGAGATTGATCGGCGCCAGGGCTGACCGCCGGCGCCGATTTTCTTCTACTGCGCCGCGTCCATGCGCATCTTGTTGGAGTATTTGCCGAACTCCAGCCGCGCGATGGTACGATTGTGTACTTCGTCCGGGCCATCCGCGAGGCGCAGCGTACGCTGCGATGCGTAGAGCCGCGCAAGACCGGAATCAGTGGTGACGCCGGCGCCGCCCCACGCCTGAATTGCATCGTCGATCACCTGCAGGGCCATGCGTGGGCCTGCGACCTTGATCATGGCGATTTCGGTGCGGGCAACCTTGTTGCCCACCTTGTCCATCATGTCGGCAGCCTTGAGCGTCAACAGGCGACACATGTCGATGCTGATGCGTGCCTCGGCGACGCGTTGCTCCCATACCGAGTGCTCGGATATGCGCTTGCCGAAGGCCTCGCGCGTCATCAGTCGGGTGCACATGAGCTCGAGTGCACGCTCGGCGGCGCCGATGGAGCGCATGCAGTGATGGATGCGGCCTGGTCCGAGGCGCCCTTGGGCAATCTCGAAGCCCCTGCCCTCGCCGAGGATCATGTTCTCGACTGGTACCTTCACGTTGTCGAAGACAATCTCGGCGTGGCCGTGCGGGGCGTCGTCATATCCGAAGACGGGCAGCATGCGCTTGATGTTCACGCCGGGTGTGCTGGTCTCGACCAGGACCTGGGACTGCTGACGGTGCCGGTCACCATCGGGGTCGGTCTTGCCCATGACGATCATGATCTTGCAGCGCGGGTCGCCGACGCCTGACGACCACCATTTGCGACCGTTGATGACGTAGTGGTCGCCCTTTCGCTCGATGCGGGTGCGAATATTGGTGGCATCCGAGGAGGCCACCTCTGGCTCGGTCATGATGAAGGCGGAGCGGATCTCGCCAGCCAGAAGCGGCTTCAGCCACTTGGCCTTTTGCTGATCGTTGCCGTAACGCTCGAGCACTTCCATGTTGCCGGTGTCGGGAGCCGAGCAGTTGAAGACTTCGGATGCAAAGCCGACGCGCCCCATCATCTCGGCCAAGGGTGCGTATTCGAGGTTGGTCAGGCCAGCGCCGTGGCTGCTTTCGTTGAGGAACAGGTTCCAGAGGCCCTGCGCCTTTGCCTTGGCCTTGAGGTCCTCCACAACGGGCACGACGATCCAGGGATTGCCCTTGGCGCGCGCGTCAGCCATCTGCTGATTGTAGACTTCCTCGGCCGGATGAACGTGTTTGTCCATGAAGTCGGAGACCCGGCGGATCCACTCCTTCATGCGTGGCGTGTAATCGAAGTCCATAACAGTCCTCCATATCCCGATGGCAATGGACGGCAGACTAGCCGGACAAGGGCAGCGCGGCTAGGAGCCATGTCAGCGTCGTGATCGGAAAAACTCCTTCAGGAGCAAGCTGGCCGCGTCGGCCTGGCCCTCGTCCGTGCGGCTGAGCTCTGGACGGTGGTGACAGGTCGGCTGGCTGAAGAAGAGCGGTCCGTGGAGCACGGCACCGCCCTTTGGGTCCACAGCAGCAAAGACCAAACGGCTGACACGGGCCATCGCGATGGCGCCCGCGCACATCGCGCAGGGCTCAAGCGTCACATAGAGCGTGGTGCCGACCAGCCTCTCATTGCCGATGCGGCCGGAGGCCTGCCGAATAACCTCGATCTCGGCGTGGGCTGTCGGGTCGCGGCGTTCCACGATCCGATTGCCGTCGGCAGCGAGGAGGCTGCCGTCCCGACTGACGAGCGCAGCGCCGACGGGCACTTCCTGTCGCCCTGCGGCCCGCCGGGCCTCGGTTAATGCCATCTCCATCCAGTGTCGGTCATCTTGCGTCATCATTTCCGTATGCCCTGCGCGGGCGTCTGGTACAACACCGAACATGGATACTGAAGCCGATACGGGTGGCGAACGCATTGCCAAGGCGCTGGCGCGGGCTGGCGTCTGCTCGCGCCGGGATGCCGAACGGCTGATCGCCGAAGGCCGTGTCTCGGTCAATGGGCAGGTCCTCGATACGCCAGCGCTGAAGGTCGTGGCCTCTGATCGGATCGTCGTCGATGGGAAGCCCGTGCGCAGTGCGGAGCGGACGCGGCTCTGGCGATATCACAAGCCGCGCGGACTTGTGACGAGCCACAAGGACGAAAAGGGACGGCCAACAGTCTTCGAGAACCTGCCAGCCGGGATGCCGCGTGTGATCTCTGTCGGGCGGCTCGACTTCAATTCAGAGGGATTGCTCTTGCTCACCAATGATGGTGCGCTCGCCCGGAAGCTGGAACTTCCCTCCAATGGCTGGATCAGGCGGTATCGCGTCCGGGTGTTCGGGCGGCTGGAACAGGCGGACCTTGACCGGTTGAAGGCTGGCGTGACCATCGAGGGCGTTTCCTATGGCCCGGTGGAGGCAGCGCTTGATCGCCAGCAAGGCGGGAATGCCTGGGCGACCGTGTCGCTGAAAGAGGGAAAGAACCGCGAGGTCCGGCGTCTGATGGAGTTCCTCGGCGTGAAGGTCAATCGCCTGATCCGTGTTTCCTTCGGCCCGTTTCACCTGGGACTGCTGAAGGAGGGGGCTGTCGATGAAATTCCCTTCAAGGCGCTGAAGGAGCAGCTCGGCGTTGCGGGGCTCGAAGCCAGGGGTTGATGCCTTGCGGATCATTGCCGGAAAACTGCGAGGCCTCCTGCTCGCGACACCGAAGGATGAACGCATCCGGCCTACGTCCGACCGGGTGCGCGAAGCGCTGTTCAACGTCCTCGCCCATAACGACTTCGGTATCGGTTTCAGGCTCCAGGATGCGCGGGTGCTTGATTTGTTTGCAGGCACCGGTGCGCTGGGCCTCGAGGCGCTTTCGCGCGGCGCAGCGTTTGTCATGTTCGTCGACGACCACTTCGAGAGCCGCGGGCTGATCCGGCGCAATGTCGAGGCGGCGCATGCGACGGGTGACAGCAAGATCTGGCGTCGGGATGCGGCTGCGCTTGGCGAGATGCCCGCGAACGCGAATGGCCCGTTTGGCCTTGTCTTTCTTGATCCGCCCTATCGCAAGGGGCTTGCAGACAGGGCGCTGGCTGGTCTGGTTGCTGGCCGCTGGCTTGCCAGGCGCAGCATCATCGTTGCGGAAACGGCATCGGAGGAGGCGCTGGCGTTACCTCCCTCGATGACCCTCGCAGATCGTCGCTCATACGGGGACACGACAGTTCACATTCTCCGCTGCGATCTTGCGTGAGTGGCGGGGACGCGGGCCAGGTCCCTATCTGCGCCCGAAGAGCTTCTCTATGTCGGCAAGCCTGAGTTCGACATAGGTTGGCCGGCCGTGATTGCATTGACCCGAGAGAGGGGTTGTTTCCATTTCCCGAAGCAGGGCATTCATCTCTTCCAGCGACAGGCTTCGGCCTGCCCTGACGGATCCATGACAGGCCATGGTCGCGAGCACCTCGTCGAGGCGCTCCTTCAGCGACAGGGCGCTGCCGAATTCCTCAAGCTCATCAGCCAGATCGAGGACGAGCTGCCTTATGTCCCCGCCCTTGAGGGCTGCTGGCACTTCCCTCACCAGCACGGCGTCCGGACCGAAGGCCTCCAGCACCAGTCCCAGCTCCTGCAACTCGGCTGAACGCGCACCCAGAATGGAGGCGCGGGCGGGGTCGAGCACGACAACCTCAGGGATGAGAAGTCCCTGGCGCATGACGGCTCCCGACTGCGTGGCGTGCTGCATCTTCATCAGCACAAGGCGCTCATGGGCGGCGTGCTGGTCGACGATCACGATGCCGTCGGATGTCTGTGCCACAATGTAGGTGTTGTGCAGCTGGCCACGTGCAGCCCCGAGGGGGAAGCGCTCCTGGTCCTGCGGTGCAGCGACAGAGGGGGCCAGCGGGCGGGCCATTGGCGGTGCATCGAAGATCTGTTGCTGGCGCGTCGGCAGCGGTGGCGGGGTGTAGGCGGGTCCGTGCTCGGCCAGGAGACCCTGTCGTCCGCGTTCGGGTTGCGGTGCCCATGCCTCTCGCATCAGTCGCAGTTGATCGATCGCTGCCTGCGACACTGTCGTTGCCGCCCTGCTTCCGTCCTGCATGATGGCGGCCTTGAGGGCGCTGACGATGAGGCCACGCACGAGTGTTGCATCCCGGAACCTGACCTCGGTTTTTGCCGGGTGCACATTGACGTCCACCTCGCTGGTGGGAAGGTCGAGAAACAGGGCTACCGCTGGATGACGGTCGCGGGCCAGCACGTCCGCGTAAGCGCCGCGCACAGCTCCGACCATCAGCTTGTCACGCACGGGTCGGCCATTGACGAAAAGAAACTGATGGGCGGATGTTCCGCGTGAGTAGGTCGGCAGCCCTGCATAACCGGCTACGCGAACCTCGCCGCGCTGTGCGTCCACCCGCATCGCGTTATCTGCAAAGTCGCTTCCCAGGACTGCCGAAAGGCGGCGCAGGCGGCTGTCGAAGAAATCCCCTGTCTCGGGATCAACGCGCAACACGAGCCTTTCATCGGCGTGGAGCCGGAAGCCGATGTCCGCGCGTGCCAGCGCAAGGCGCCTGACGGTCTCAACAATGGCATTCAGTTCGGCTCGGTCGGATTTCATGAATTTGAGGCGGGCCGGAGTCGCGAAGAAGATGTCGCGGACCTCGATGACGGTGCCGTGGGTGGCGAAGCTGTTGAAGGATTCAGGCCGGACGGGCGTTGCGTGGCCTCCCTCGACGGAAATTGCGTTGGCGTCTGTGGTGCCGCGTGCTCTCGAGACGATCGACAGGCGGGCAATGGCGCCGATCGAGGGAAGCGCCTCGCCCCGGAAACCCAGTGTGCCGATGGCCATGAGATCGTCGTCACCGGTTTCGTCAACGGGCAGCTTGGATGTGGCGTGACGCTCGATGGCCAGCTGCAGCTCTGCGGATGACATGCCACAGCCGTCATCGGCGATGCGAAGCAGTGACATTCCTCCATTGACGACATGGATGTGGATGTTGGTCGCGCCGGCATCGATGGCGTTCTCGACCAGTTCCTTCAGGGCCGAGGCCGGACGCTCGACCACCTCGCCGGCTGCGATGCGATTGATCGTTCCTTCGGCGAGCCTGCGTATCCTCACCGCGCGGCTTCCAGATATTTCCGTGTCAGTTGCTTGCCGGCTTCGACAGCTGGCTGGCCAAAGGGGTCCACGTTCCACAGGCGCGCTGCGACGAGCGTTTCAAGGATAAAGTGCAGCATGAGCGTGGCCAGTGATTTCTCATCGAGCGGCGCGGTCAGGCTGAAGACGCGCACAGGCCTGCCCACAGCCCGCAGGCTCTCGGCGGTCGCTTTGGCCTGCGCCTGTGTGACATCTGCGAGGTCACGACCGGCGAAGAGATCGAGCCCTGCCTTCGTTGCCCACGTGCTGCTGGCTGTCAGCGTTTGCGCCTTCGGTGGACTGATCAAGGTGAAGAGCTTGTCCGCGGGGCCGTCGAGATAAAGCTGCAGCTGGCTGTGCTGGTCCACGGGACCGAGCGCGTCGACTGGCGTCGTGCCGTGACCTGACTTTCCCAGACTCTCTGCCCAAAGCTGGCGCCACCATTTGGCAAAGCGCTCCAGGCGGTCGGTGTAGTTCCACATGACCTGCTGGTTGAGGCCGATATCGCTGGCGGCTACAGCCAGTGCGGCGCCGTCCGCTGCCATCATGTCCCCAGACTGGGCAGCGGCGAGCGCCTGCATGCCTGCCTGCCTGAACAGGTTCGCATCCAGGCCCGCAATCATCGCAGGTACCAGGCCTACGGTGGAGAAGGCTGTAAAACGTCCGCCCAGATCCGGATCATGCTCGAGCACGGGAGCCTTCAGCTCCTCCAGAAGGCGGCGCACCGGGTTTGGGCCAGGCTCTGCCTCTCCGGAAAACCGCTGCCCCAAGCCTTTGGCGCCGACCTGGCGTTCGATGGCATCAAGCGCCGCCAGCATCAGGAGCAGTGGCTCTGCCGTGCTGCCTGATTTTGACACGATGTGGAAATGTGCTGACCGCAGATCGATCTGGCCAAGGAAGCGATGGAACGTGTGGCCATCGAGGTTGTCGACGAAATGGAGCCTTGGCGACTGCCGTGATGTTGCGGCGGCCGGTGTTCCCCAAAATGACAGCTGAACGATGGCCTGGGCGCCGAGGCTCGACCCGCCGGTGCCCAGCACGATGATATCGGAGGCGCTTGCGGCCAGCTGGCTCACCATCGCCTGTGCAGGACCGAGATCATCTTCACGCTCGAGCGAGCGGCGAAAGGCCAGCAGGCGCGGGTCACGCGATGACAGCCAGTCGGCCAGCGCCGCCCTCGCCGCCGGGCGCCGGGCTTCGAAAGCCTGCTTCAACGCTGCGTGTTCGAGGCTGGCCTCAAGGTCCTGATGAATTCCATTGATCTGCATGACAGCCTTCTGACGAATTTCAGCTTTCGAGGAAAGTGGAAAAGCGAAGGGGGCAGATGACTGCCCCCATCAGACGATAGCCATGCAAGGCGAACGGGTCAGAACCAGTTGAACCAGCCGCCGGAGCTTTCCTTCTCGGCTGCTTTCTTTTCCTTTTCCGTCGGTGTGCTCGGGGCAGCGTCGCCCTTTTCGATTACGGCGACGGCTGGCTGCGGTGCCCTTGTGGCCAGGCGCTTTGCTTCTTCTGCGGCGTCAAGCGGAGTTCCCTTCGTAACGCTGTCCGAGCGCCAGAACAGGATGGTGTCGGTGTAGGACTTGCGACGGGTGCTCTGCAGGACTTCGGCGCGCAGTTCCTGGCGAATGTTGGGGTTCGCCTTTGCTGCGCCGGAGGCCGACAGCAGCTCCATCTCTGCCTGGGAGGCGGGGGAATCCTTGGGGCCACCTCCCAACAGGTTCTGGGCCTGCATTGCCGGGTCGGCGTCCTGCGGTCGCGGCGTTCCTGGCTGCGGCGGCTTCAGGGTGAAGGTTGCTGGAACAACAAGCGGGGCCCGGGTCGCAATCGCTGTCTCGTCCGGGCTCTGCTTGGTTGCGCCAAGGGACTCCTTCACGCCGGAACAACCGCCAGCGGCGAGGCCGAGGATGGCTGCAATGGCAAGGTTACGCTGCAGGTGCATCACTTGTTTTCCTTTTTGGCATCGCCGGACCTGCCGAGATACTCGTTCAGTATGAGGTCAAGGGCCATCAGCAGCACCCCGCCTACGACAGCAACATCCGCGATGTTGAAGACGTACCAGTTATAGCCGAAAGCGTGCAGCAGGAAAAAGTCTGCAACGGCACCGTACGCAATGCGGTCAATCACATTTCCGACGGCGCCACCAATGATCAAGCCTATGGCGATGGCCAGCCGCAGGTCCGACACGGCCTGCAACCACCGGATGAGAAATCCCGTGACGGCTAGCGCCACGAGGACAAGCGCCCAACGGCCGAATTCGTTGGTTGCCTCCAGCAGACCGTAGGAGATTCCGTGATTCCACACCATGACGATGTCGAAAAATGGCAGGATCTCGTAGCGTAGACCGTTTGGCTCCCTTCCGACGGTCTCGACCCAGCCGAGGCCGAACAGGAACCAGAGCTTCCAGGCCTGGTCCAGGACCAGAGCCAGGGTGGCCAGGGTCAGGCCAAAGCGCAGAGCCCCCCAGGCCTGAAATAACCGCTGAAGATATGGCTTCACTTTGCGTCGTGCTCCGCAACGGCCGCCTCACATCTCAGGCAGAGATGGGGATGGGCCTTGCTCTTGCCAACCTCAGGCAGGATCTTCCAGCAGCGTGCGCATTTGGTGCCCTCTGCCTTGGCAAAAACCACGGCGGTTCCGGGGACTTCATCTAGCACAAATGCACCTTGTGGAATTTCACCGATCCCAATCCTCGCCTCGGAAGTGATCGCGATCTCGGCGAGGTCCAGCCCCTGCAGAAGGGCGGCATCCTCTGCACCTTGCGCATGGAGTGTGGGCGCCGCCTCGAGGCTCGAGCCGATGACCTTGTCACGGCGGGCGATTTCGAGCGCCCCCGTGATCACGCGACGCAGGTCACGCACGCGCTGCCACTTTGTGGCGAGCCTCGGGTCCTGCCAGGACGAGGGTATCTCGGGGAACGTGCGCAGATGCACGCTGTCGCCTTCGCCCGAATGGCGGGTGCGCCAGACCTCCTCCATGGTGAAGACCATCACGGGTGCCAGCCATGCGGTGAGGCATTCGAAGAGGTGATCCAGCACCGTGCGAGCCGCCCTGCGGCGCAGCGATGACGGGGCGTCGCAATACAGCGCGTCCTTCCGGATGTCGAAATAGACCGAGGAGAGATCCGTCGTGCAGAAGTTGAATACCGTCGAAAAGACCTTGTTGAAGTCGTAGGTGGCGTACCCCCCGCGCACGACCTGGTCGATCTCGGCGAGGCGGTGCAGGACCCAGCGTTCGAGCTCGGGCATGTCCTTGACCGCGATGCGCTCGGCCTCGTTCCAATCCTTCAGGTTGGCAAGGATGTAGCGCATCGTATTGCGCAGCTTGCGATATGTTTCGACATTGGCCTTCAGGATCTCAGGCCCAAGGCGAAGGTCCTCGGTGAAGTCCGATGAGGCGGCCCAGATGCGCATGATCTCGATGCCGTTCTGGTCGGCGACCTTCTGCGGCTCGACCACGTTGCCGAGCGACTTGGACTGCTTGTAGCCTTTCTCGTCGAGCACGAAGCCGTGGGTGAGCACAGTCTTGTAAGGTGCGCGGCCGCGCGTGCCGCAGGCCTCGAGCAGCGAAGACTGGAACCAGCCGCGATGCTGATCCGACCCCTCGAGATAGAGATCGGCGGGCCAGCCGAAGGGCTTCTCGATCACAAAGGCGTGGGTCGCACCGGATTCGAACCAGACGTCGATGATGTCATCGACGCGCTCGTAGTCGGACGCCTTGTACTTGCTTCCCAGGAAGACCTGCGGGTCGGTGGTGAACCAGACATCGGTGCCGCCCTTTGCAACGGCGGCGGCGACGCGCTCGTTCACCCCGGCGTCCCGCAGGATCTCTCCGCCGTCCTTGCGCACGAAAACGGTGATGGGCACGCCCCAGGCGCGCTGGCGCGAGATGACCCAGTCCGGGCGGCCCTCGACCATCGAGCGCAGGCGGTTGCGCCCCTTGGCGGGAAGAAACTCTGTCTCGTCGATGGCCTTGAGTGCCAGTTCGCGGAGGGTCTTGCCGCCATGGTCGGCGATCGGACGGTCCATCGCGATGAACCATTGCGGCGTGTTGCGGAAGATGACGGGCGCCTTGGAGCGCCACGAATGCGGATAGTCGTGGCGCAGCTTGCCCTTGGCCAGCAGCCCACCAGCTGCAACGAGGGCGCCGATAACGGCGCCATTGGCGTCGCCGTCCTTCTTGCCGTCGGCGTCGAGCACGCGCTTGCCGGCGAACAGGGGAACGTGGCTGTAGAATGAGCCGTCCTCGGAAACGGTGAAGGGGACGGGCGGGCCGTCCTTGGGGTGGGCCTGCGGGTTCTGCATCCAGATCTCGAAGTCTTCCTCGCCATGGCCGGGTGCGGTGTGCACGAAGCCCGTGCCGGTGTCGTCGGTGACGTGTTCGCCGGCAAACAGCGGAACGGGGAAGTCATAGCCCTGCCCCGCCAGCGGATGGCTGCAGACAAGGCCGGTGGGGTCGACATCGGCGACGCGGTCCCAGGCCTCGATCTTGCCTGCGTTGCGCGCGGTCTCGGCAAGCGTGTCGGCGAGGATGAGGTGCTCGCCCACGGCGGCCCCTGCTCCTTCTCCAGATGCGGTGACACGGTAGAGACCGTAGGAGATCTTCGGCGAGAAGCAGATTGCGCGGTTGCCGGGCATCGTCCAGGGCGTGGTGGTCCAGATGACGACCCGTGCAGAGGCCGTGCCCGCAGGCTTGCCTGCCGCCGTCTGGGGTCGCACGGGGAACTTCACGAAGATCGTGGTGGACAGTTTCTCGTGGTACTCGACCTCGGCCTCGGCGAGCGCCGTCTTCTCGATGACCGACCACATCACAGGCTTGGAGCCGCGATAGAGCGCGCCGTTCATGACGAATTTCTGGATCTCGCGAACGATGATCTCCTCGGCCGCGGGGTTCATCGTCGTGTAGGGGTTGTCCCAGTCGCCGATGGCGCCCAGGCGGCGGAACTCGGTGCGCTGCACGCCTAGCCAGTGGCTGGCGAAGTCGGCGCATTCCTTGCGGAACTCGATCAGCGGGACCTGGTCCTTGTCCTTGCCGGCGCTGCGGTACTTCTCCTCGACTTTCCACTCGATGGGCAGACCGTGGCAGTCCCAGCCGGGGACGTAAGGCACGTCACGGCCCAGCATGCCCTGGCTGCGCACGACGAAGTCCTTCAGGATCTTGTTGAGGCCGGTGCCAAGATGGATGTGGCCGTTCGCATAAGGCGGGCCGTCGTGGAAGATGAACAGCGGGCGGCCTTTCGCTGTCTGGCGCAGGCGCGCGTAGAGGCCCATCCTGTCCCACCACTCGATCCAGGCGGGCTCGGCCTTGGGCAGGCCGGCCTTCATCGGAAATGCGGTGTCGGGAAGGAACAGGGTGTCCTTGTACTCACGCGGGGCGGCCGCGGCGGTGTCGCTGGTGGTCATGGTATCTGCTCGTCTGATTCGGGATGCGTGTCTGGCGAATGCCGCGGGAGGCTGCGCGGACTTGGATGCGACCTGGCTGTCAGCCGATCGCGCCGGTAATTCGAACGCCTGACGCCTGCGTGCCTGCGAACGGTGTGCGTGTGTCTGCCGTCATGTGCGTATCCATAGCCATCCCCCTCGGGACCTGCTGCGTCGGGCTGTCGCCTGAAGCCGCTTGTGGCCAACGTGACCGCCCCCGCAGGATGCGGCGGCGACGAATTCTGGCTGTTTAGCAAGGGCAAGCCGCGGCGTCAAAGGGGCCGCAGCCCCCCGGGGCCGCCCCTTGCAGGGATGCGCCACCGATGCGCCATTCATTGATCTCCAACTTGTGCAATGATATACTTTTCTAGAATAGATCCAGAAAGGTGCGTCATGCAGGTCAGCAAATGGGGAAACAGTCTTGCACTCCGATTACCGGCGGCCGTCGTCGCGGCCCTCGGCCTCAAGGACGGCGACGAGATTGAAGTGGTGATCGACAATGATCGACGGTTCAGGATCTCGCGCGACCGCCGCCGTGAAAAGGCTGCGTCCCGCATCAAGACGCTCAGCCGCCCTCTTCCAAAGGGATTCATGTTCGACCGCGATGCCGCCAACTCTCGCTAGGCTGGCGTGAGCACAAGACTTTTCCTCGACACGAATGTCCTTGTCTATGCCTTTGCTGCGGGCGACCCCCGACAAGCCGCAGCCGAAGAGGCTCTGTCGAAAGGCGGCGTGATCAGCGTGCAGGTGCTCAATGAATTCGTGAATGTCTCGAGCCGAAAGCTTGGGCTGTCCTGGCGCGAGATTGAGCAGCGCGTTGCCGTGCTCACAATGCTCCTGGGCGTCCCCGCACCCCTTACGATCGATGAACATATTATGGCACGCAAGATTGCGCGGACGCGCAAGATCGGTTTCTACGATGCCCTGATCATTGCAGCCGCCCTTTCTTGCGATTGCGACGAGCTGCTTTCGGAAGACTTCCAGGCAGACGCAAGGTTCGGGCGCCTGCGCGTGAAGAATCCCTTCGCGAGCCGACAGGCCCCACGGGACGCCTGACACCCCGGTAACTGCCCGAAGGCCGGTGTGATCGACCATAATCCGTCTCGTCAACAGCAGCGTCGCTTGGTATAGCCTCGGCCGGTATTCATCAGGAAGGCATCCTGCAATGCACAAAGGCACTTTCGAGTACAAGGACGGGACGACCACCTGCGAGGGCTTTGTTGCAAGTGATGGCAAGCCCGGGCGCAAGCCTTGCGTCTTGATCGCCCACCAGTGGGCGGGGCTGTTCGAGCAGGAGCAGGGGAAGGCCGAGTACTTCGCGGCCAAGGGCTATGTGGGCTTTGCAATCGACGTCTACGGCAAGGGCGTGCGCGGGGCGCACGGGCAGGACAATAGCGCCTATATGGGGCCCTACCTTAACGACCGGGCGAAGCTGCGCCAGCGACTGCTGGCTGCTGTCGCTGCTGCCAAGGCGCGGCCGGATGTCGATCCGAATCGCATTGCGATCATCGGGTATTGCTTCGGCGGACTGTGCGCGCTGGATGTCGCGCGATCCGGGACGCATGATGTCAAGGGTGCGGTCAGCCTGCATGGCCTCTTCACGCCGCCGGGCCTCGGGGTGCAGGGGAAGATCAGCACCAAGGTCCTCGTGCTGCATGGCTGGGATGACCCGATGGCGAAGCCCGACAGCGTGCTGGGACTTGCGCAGGAGATGACCGCAGCGGGTGCCGATTGGCAGATCCATGCCTATGGCCACACGCTGCATGCGTTCACGTCGCCGGGCGCCAATGCGCCGGAGAGCGGCGTCAAGTACGACGCCAATGCCGACCGGCGCTCGACCAAGGCGATGGATGACTTCCTCGCCGAGGTGTTTGCCTGAGGCACTGCGATTTCGGTGA
>JBEIFU010000011.1:0-22535 GCA_040382295.1 Alphaproteobacteria bacterium | reverse complement strand
TCGAGGAGGGTCTGGCCCTGACCGTCAATGCCGTCATTCATCGCAGCAACATTCAGGAGGTTCAGGCCTTCATCGATCTTGCGGTCGATCTGGGCGCCGGTCGCCTGGAAATCGCCCACGTCCAGTACCACGGATGGGCAATCGCCAACCGCGCCCAGCTGATGCCCACACGAGACGAGTTTATGGCCGCCCGGACGATCGTCGAGGCTGCACGCAAGCAGCTCGAGGGAACGCTTGTGATCGATCACGTAATGCCAGACTACCTTGCCGAACGACCCAAGGCCTGCATGGGCGGCTGGGGACGCCAGGTGATTGTCATAGCACCCGACGGCCGCGCCCTGCCTTGCCACGCAGCATCGACCATTCCGGGCCTTCAGTTCGACAATGTCAGGAACCGCAGCTTGCCTGATATCTGGGAAAGCAGTGAGGCTTTCAACCGCTTCAGGGGAACCGACTGGATGCCGCCGCCCTGCAAGGGATGCGAACGCGCGGAACTTGATTGGGGAGGCTGCCGCTGCCAGGCGCTGGCTATAACCGGGAACGCTGCCGCGACAGATCCGGTGTGTGCCCTGTCGCCGGATCGCGACCGCATCAAGGCCATTCTGACTGAGATGCCCACGCATGCCGGCTACCGCTACCGAAGGATCGGCGGCTGACACCATCCACCGAACGGATGGCCGTACAAAGGTCGGTCACACCGTTCGGTCGCTCGGACCGCGCATCAAGGGACCTCCATGCGCCCCAGGATCCAATGTTGGCGGACGGTTCCCCGCCAACCACGCAAAGACCCGCTCGAATGCAGCCTCATCGGGATAAAGACCCATGCCAGGAATGACCTGGAGCACCGCATAAGGATGGTCCTCGAAGTCGCGAATGGTATCCGCACATGGAACAACCGGGTTCTCTTCGCCATGCCAGACTGCAATGGGGAGCGAAAGTCCGGCAGGATCGGACCTCGTATTGCGACCGAAGAGCCCAAGCTCCGACGCAAGGCCCGCACTAGTCTTTTCAAGCGCCTCGAAGATCGTCGCATTCAGATAGGCAGAGAAAGCAGGATCTGCGATCCGGCCAGCATCCGGCTTCGACGACTGCTCAAGATAGCTGAGGATGGAACGGATCACTGGCACGCGAAGGCCGCGCCGCAACAGCTCAGTCGCTGTCGGGATGATCCAGGGCTGACGATAAAATACCGAAAACCCCTTGCGGTTCTCGCCATTTGTCGTCGCCCATCCAAGATTGGGTGCGTGAAGCGCCAACCGAAGGACATCGCGTCCAAGCCGGCGTGCGGCAGCTACAGCGAAAGCGCCGCCATAACCATCGCCGAACAAGGCAAGACGTCTCAGGCCAAGTTTCGTACGCAACTCATCGACGTCTGCAGCAACACTCTCGAACGTATAGTCGGGGCGCGGGTCTGATTGCCCGAAACCAGGTCGCTCGAAAGCAATGACGCGCACCCCGGCCTGCGCTGCAGCAGACGCAGCTGCGGGTGGAAGCATGCTGGCCGAGAGACCAAAATGAAAATAGATGACAGGCAAGCCGGCCGCAGGACCATACTCACGGTAGCAGAGAAGCCTCCCATCCTGCAGCGTCACAACCCGACGGGGCGGAACCCCCTGCACCGTAATGGTCGAAGGCGTCAGCGACTGCACAGGGAGGGCAGATGCATTCGTGAGCAAACGAAGCAGATCGGCTTGTCGACGCGTTCCCGTCTTTGCAAAGATGTTCTTGAGGTGCCATCGGGCAGTACTCGACGTCATGCCGAGCGCAGCACCCGCATCAGCCACGCGCAAGCCCTGCACGAGCTTGGCAGCAAGACGCGCCTCCGCTGCTGTCAGGCCCAGGCTTCGGGTCGAGAGTGCGCCCGCAGCATGCACGTCCTTGGCCGAAAGCAGTACCGCCGCATACATGGGTTCAGTCAGAACATCCCCCAGCGCGAATGCGGCCGCAAGTCCACGGGGAAATGCCTCACGCGGTATCATCACACCGAAACACGATGACTTCGAGTCGGTCGATCCCAGCATGAACGGCACAAGATCAGGCTTTGGTGCTGTGACAACACCGTTGAATGCATCAGCGAACACTCTTGTGGCCCCGGCATGCAGCGGGAGGGCTTGTCCCGGCACGATGGGGCCGACGAGAAAAGGCTTGAGCCGTTCTGCAACGGACCCGCATCGTCCCCGAATAATCCCCTCCGTCGAGAGCAGAACCGCGTCCCATGCCCCGCCTGCAACGTCGAGGTTCGACCGACCAGCGTTGAGCCTGTCAAGCATGAGACAGGCTCGCGCCGCATGGTCGATGATGGTCTTCGCCTCGACATCATGGGCCGGATCAAGAGGAGCCCCGATCCCTTCGACGGCAGACGCGATATCCCCCCACTGCGCAGGATTTTCGGCATACGCATAGAGAGCCTCAACCAGCGCCAGCATGGCCGTCGGTGAAATCCTCTCCGGCTTGGTTTCGGCCCCGCGCAACGCGTCCTCCTGCTAAAACGTCCGCCGAAAATCAGCCGACCTATGCATGACAATCGACTTCGGAGGCTTCGACGCCGGAACGTCATTCGAAGCGACCGCCCGGAGGGCGAGCGCCCTGTCTTCATCCGTGAACGTGCCAGTGGTCACACAATACTCGACAAGCGTACCATTCGGGTCGCGCGTGTAGACGGAATGGCACCAATTATGATCGATCTCCATCACGTCATGTCCGCCTGCCAGCCACTGGTCGCGCTTGGCACGCAGATGTTCGAGGCTGGGCGAGTGAAAGGAGATGTGATTGACCCACTCGGGCAATCCCATGGCCGTTGATAGGCCAGTGTCCTGCTGCTCGGGAAAAGCGTCGCCATGCAGTTCCCAGAATGCGATGAACCGATCAGGTTCAATCTCATAGAAAAAGTGTTTCGCAAATCCCCCCTGCGGCGTCGGTGCGATCTCCACTTTGCGCAGATCAAAACCCATGATCTCCCGATAAAATCGGTCGACAGCTTTCATGTCGCGCGTAACGACAGCGATGTGATGATAGGCCATTTACACCCCTCAGCGGGATATTGCATGAACACAGCGCGCACAGGAAGGGGGGCTTAGTAACCATTGTCCAGCAAGAGCCTACCTGCCCACAGCTTACCCAGGCGAACCGATGCCACAAGCGCCACAGCACTCAGCACGGTCATGAGCAAATAGCCCTGCTCACCAAACGCGGCAAAAAGATGACCTGACGCGAACTGTGCACCAGCCATCAAGACACCGATGGTAACTGCACCCAGAATGCTCTGGGCCGACCCCACCAAATGAGGGGGGACCGCCCGCGCGACAAAGTGCATGGCCCCCAGGTGAGCCGCCCCGAATGTACCGGCGTGCAGAAACTGGAGAGGCACAAGAACCTCCAGCGGTGGCGACAGGGCGAGAACACTCCACCGCACGAGCCCGCAAGCCGTTCCGATGACAAGAAGCCGCACGGGACCAAGCCACGCGACGACCCGCCCCGAGAAACTGAACAACAGGATCTCGGCAGCCACACCAAGAGCCCATAGCAGCCCGATGAGGTCAGCACTGTACCCGAGCGCCTTCCAGTTGAGCGTGCCAAACCCATAGTAGAAGGCGTGACAGGCTTGGGCCAGACCGGCAGCCAGCAGAAACCACAGAAAGGCGGGTTGCCGGGCCAGCGCACGCACATCGCGCCAGACAAGATGGCGTTGCAGGGGTTCGGGCGGGCGCCCCTCATGCGGCAAGGCGAGTGACGCCAGGAGAGCCAGAATGGAAGAGCCAATCAGTAACGGCAGAAACTGATCGATCCCGTGGGCAGCAAGATAAAGGCCGCTCCCGAAGTTCATGGCGATGAAGGCCGCCGACCCGAACGAGCGGACGCGCCCATAGTCGAACCGCTCCGCGAGCGCCGTCTTCAGTGTGACACCCTCCAGCAAGGGCCCCACGGCTGAGAAGGCAATGCTTGCCGTGATGGAAAACAGCACGATGAAGGCAACCCCGGGCAAGATTGCATAGCCAACATAGGAGACCGTCGCCGCAAACATGAGCAGGATGACAGCCTGCCGCCGGGCAGACATGACATCAGCGGCCATGCCCAGAAGTGGGCCACTGACCACACGCACAAGGCCCATGACCATCATGAGAAGCCCGATCGACTCCGGAGCCAGCCCCCTGCTCTCAAGCCAGGCCGGGAAGAAAGGCAGGTGAACGCCACCGATGAAATTGATCCCGATATAGAAAGGAACAAAACGCACGGCCGCAGGGTGCAGCGAAGGCAGACGAACACGCGTCATGGAAATTCCAGATGGGATGGCCGCAGAAGACCAGAGTTTGGACGCAGGCAGGGGCCGACACCAGCAACCGCATCGTCGCAGACAGCCCCGAATTACATGGCTGGCAGGAAAACCTGCCGCAGCGTTGCCCAGCCCTGCATCAACTGCACAATACGACGGTCAAGGGATTGGTCTCCGGCAGCCTCAGCATGAACATGCAGGGCAATCAGCAAGGCCTTCAGCGCGCTGTTGCTCCTGTCGAGCGCGGCGATGGAAAGGTCATGATCCGATCCGCGGCCAGCATCCCGCAGCCTGCCTGCAAGCGAATCCGGCATGGTTGGCGCGACGTCCGCGAACAGCAAACGCATCGCGTCGTTCTCGGCTTTGCGAATGGCCGCAGCGCGGTTGAATTCCTGTGCGAGCATTAGCAATAGCACGCCGGTCGTCGTTGCCGAACCTTGCCCATAGCCCTGAGGCAAGGCTGGCGCCATTTCAGTCGCTATTTTGGCAAATGCATGATTGAGAACAAGATCAGGTGACGGTTTCATGAACGAATACCCTTCGCCTCCGCGAGGAGGTCAGACAAACGCTTATTGTGGAACGGAAAGCAGTACAGCCCCGAAAACGCCATGACAGGATCGACGTTTGCACCAGACTGAAACTCCTTTGCGGACGAGACCCATATGGCCAGCCCCTTCAGAGACGCAAACATCGACCACCAGGCAAGCGCCTCCGGGCGCGCGATGAGACCACTGGCAGCTTCCCATGCAGCGATGGCATCAGCCTTCGCCAACATGCCGCCGGGATGCTGCCTGTCCGAAGACCAGAGCGGATCAAGCGCCCACGCCAGGTCCTCCAGCGGATCCCCGATATGCGCCATTTCCCAATCAAGGATAGCGCGGATTGTGCCGCCCGCATCAAACAGGAAATTGCCAGTGCGATAGTCGCCGTGCACTACCGAGACACGCTGTGCCGGCGGAGGCGGATAGGCACGCAGGTGACGGATGGCTGCACGCGCGATGGGCTGTGGCTCCAGCTCGTCCTCGTCTATCACCTTCTCCCATTTCTCCAGTTCGAAAGCCCACGCCGCATCCGGTTCCGGGATGGGCACATGCGCCGCGAGCGCCGTCGTCCGGGCATCGGTCGCAGCGATGGATCCGAGGATACGATAGAACTGTTCGCCAATACGCTGTCGATTGGCTCCATAGGGATCGCTGGCAAGGATGGAGCCCGCCGTACAACCCTCGATCTCTTCCATCACGAAGAACGGGCGCTCCAGCCAGTCAAGGCCGCGCTCGAGAAAGAGCGCGCGTGGTACGGGCAGCGCGCTATCCGCAAAACTGCGATAGGCTGCAAATTCGATCTCGCGCTCTGTCTCGATAAGCGTTGACACCGGATCGCGCCGAAAAATCAGTCCACGCTCCCGCCCATCACCAAGCCGCACGCGAACTCGGAATGTCTCACGGCTGGCACCACCATGGATTCTCGAAAACGCGACGATGTCGATGGGCCCATGGTCAGGCCATTGACTGGAAAGGTAGCGGACAATGCGTTCCTGCAGGTTCGCGCTCATTGGGTCACCATCATCATGTAGCCATGTCCAGCAGTTCGCTGAATCCGCTCGGACGATGCGGACCGATGACAAGCTGCTCGAGAACCCCGCACCCTTCCCGCACCAGGCCATTCGGTCCGCGCAAGGTTGCACGGCAGAAGGCCTGGACATGAAGATAGAGAAACTCGGTTGTATTGGTTTTCTCGGTATCCAGCGTGTCATAGCCCACACGCAGGTCTCCGTGCAGACGCCCATGCCCCCATTCGGGATGCGTGTAACCAAGGCCGCTCATGAAGAAGTTCCATTGGGGGCTGAGGTCGACCGTGTAGTCTGCACCATCGGTATCACGCATCGCGATCGACGCACTGGACGCATGTCGCGTCCCCGGCTTGTAGACAATGCGCGAGGTACAAGCCTCCATGTGCGAGGGCGGCCCATCGCCCGCGGGCGCCATGACGGCATGGGTATTCCAGGGGCGCCCCATCTCATCGGCATTGTTGTGGTAGAGCGTGATGCGATCATCGAAATTCATCGGCGCCCATAGCCAATAGAACTGGGGCGAGCGCGCAGGTGCGACCGGCTGCGGATCGCTTTGCCCGACAGGCCTCACACCCCAGGAACGGTCTCGCGTCCCGAGAAAGTGTGGACCAATGTCAAAGCGGCGTCCATTCAAGTCGATCCAGCCAGTGTATGACCCGTTCTGGGTAAGCCGGGTGTAGTCCATGACGGTTCTCGGTCCGATCCGATAGGTAAACCGCGGCTCCTCGATCGCACCCGCACGACAGGTGAAGAGAATGTCAGCCGAAATCCCGTGCGCATTCGGCTCGACCTGTACCCGCAAGCAGCGCAACGGCTCGACAACGGCGACCGAGATCGGACCCACCCGCGTGTCCATCCTCTCCATATGCAGGATGCGCGACGCACGCAGATTGTGCTGGACGCCCTCCACGACAATACAGAAGGCAGCATCCATCACATTGAGGGCCGGATAAACACCCAGCGCTGCCGCAAAGAAAACGGATCCGTCAGGTGAATACCCATTGAAGAAGTAACGGTCATAGAAATTCCGGTCACTTCCGGCATAGGCAATGGGTTCCGCAGTCTGGTGGATGGGATAGTCATCGGCCTTTGTAAGCATGCAGGGACCCTCCTCGCCGTTGCGGGCACACGGCATGCCAGCAATTGTTCTTGTGCGCGCAATTCTGGTACAATCCCTTTCCTGTGAAAAGGCAAAATCATGAAACGCTTCTGGCTCGTCGCAGGCAGCACGAGCATGTTGCTTGCCCTCGTCATCGCTGCCGCGACCGGTCATGCCACCGAAACAGGAACCGAAGCGGGGGCGGCCTTCCTGGGCGGGATACTGCTGTTCCCCTGCGGCATCTATGCAAGCCGGATCTTCGGCATCAACGAGATACGTCCCCTGATCCCCGTCGGTGGAGCCGCATTCATGCTGGGCTGGCTGCTATTTGCCGCCGCCGCCCTCAGGCTGAGGTCCTCCTGACCACGCAGGGTCCGTCGATGCAATATGCGGGCAAACCAGGCATCTCGACATCGCCGGTCTTTACGTTAGATGTAGTGGACAGTTCAGGAGCAAATTGCGGAAATGCAAGGAAACATCATCATCGTTGGCGCTGGTATCGCGGGACTTGGCTGCGCGATGGCGCTCGCGCGAGAAGGCCGAGCCATCACCTTGCTGGACCGCGACCCTCCTCCGTCGACCGACATGGAGACTGCCTTCGAGCGATGGGAACGAAAGGGCGTTACCCAGCTGCGCCATAGCCACGTCTTTCTGGGCTGCCTCGTATCACTGATACGCAAGCGACACCCGCGCCTGCATGAGATGCTCTTAGAGGCAGGCGCTCGGGAAGTTGGCTTCGCCGAAAGCCTGCCACCGCAATTGCGGGAAAGCTACGTCGCCGCGCCAGGTGACGAAGACTTGGCCTTCCTGTTCTCACGCCGCACGACGCTGGAATATGTCATGCGGGCTTACGTTCAGACATTGCCCGGCGTGACATTCAAGACCGGCATGCGTGTGCGCGGTCTCGAAATCCAGCAATCAGGTCACGCACGCGTTGTTACGGGCGTAAACGCAGAGAGTGATACGATGCCGTTGCAAACGCTGAGCACAGGCCTCGTCATCGATGCAGGCGGTCGCAACTCATTGCTGACAGACGACCTTCGCAGTAACGGAGCTGCGATCATTGAGGATCGTCACCCCGCAGGCATCCTTTATTTCACTCGACATTACCGGTTGAAGGAAGGACAGTCAGAACCACCGCGTGACCACATTCCCGGCGCCGGTGACCTCGGCTATATCAAGTTCGGTGTATTCGCTGCCGACAACGACCACTTCTCGATAACCCTTGCTGTGCCGGAAATCGAAACAAGGCTGCGCGTCGCAACGCCCGATCCCAATGTGTTCGACCGGATCTGCAGCCAGATTCCGGGCATGGCGCGATGGATAGACCGCAGCCGTGCCGAGCCGGTTACGAAGGTCTTTGGCATGGGGAACCTGCACAATGTGTGGCGCAGCTATGTGTCCGCTGGAGCCCCCCAGGCGCTCAACTTCTTTGCCGTCGGGGACGCCGCCATCCGCACCAACCCGCTCTATGGGCGGGGCTGCTCTCTATCCGTCATGCACGCCCACATACTGGCTGACGTACTTGATCGCACCCCCGATCCTGCAGAGCGCGCAAGGTTATTCGACAAGGAAAGCAGGCGCGCAATCCGCCCCTATTGGGACGCCATCGTCAAACAGGATCAAGGCGCGATCCGTCGGGCAGTAAACGAGCAGAGACAAGACTACCGCCCCCGCCTCAAGGCGCGCCTGATCCGCAGCTTTGCAGAAGACGCAGTCGGTCCGGCGACCCGGCGCCATCTCGACGTCTACCGGGCCATCATGAAGACCTTCCACATGCTCGAAACACCAACCGTATGGCTCCGCAACCCCGTGGTCATGGCGAAGGTGATCTGGACCTGGCTCCTGCCGAAATACGCGAAGACAAGCCTCTATCCACCCAAACCAGGCCCCGCACGGGACGAAATGCTCATCACGCTCGGACTGACCCAAGCGACCACCTGAAGCAAAAGGGAGCGACCATGACCGTGAACTGGACCAAGCCGCTATACGCACCGACCAACGGCATCCGGATGGCCTATTTTGAACAAGGGTCCGGATTTCCAGTCGTCATGTGCCACGGCTTTCCTGAACTGGGCTATGCGTGGCGGCATCAGCTGCCGGCTCTGGCTGCGGCAGGGTTCCGCGCCATTGCTCCGGATCAGCGGGGATTTGGCTTCACGGACAGACCGGAGCCAGTCGACGCCTATGACATACGGCACCTGACAGGCGACCTCGTTGGCTTGCTTGACCATTTGGGGATCGAAAAGGCGGTGTTTGCCGGCCATGACTGGGGCGGCTCCGTCGTGTGGGCCATGCCCTTGCTGCATCCCCGCCGTGTTGCCGGCGTGATCGGGGTCAATACACCATTCACACCGCGCGCGCCGATGGACCCCATAGCCCTGATGCGGGCGGCCTATGGAGAGGACATGTATATCGTCTTCTTCCAGAAGCCCGGTCCCGCAGACGCAATCCTGGGGTCAGACCCCGGCAAGACACTACGCTTCTTCTATCGAAAGCCAGCAATGACGATAGACGAGTTCGATCGCCTTCCGGCAGAGCGACGCAACCTCGCCCTTGTCACGGCGCTGCAGACCGACGAAAGCCAGTGGTCAGGCAACCCGGTCCATACGCCTGAGGAGCACGCACATTTCACCAGGATCTTCTCGCAGACCGGCTTCACCGGGGGAATCAACTGGTACAGGAACTTCACGCGCAACTGGCAGATCATGGAAAACATCCCCCAACGAGTCGAATGCTCGGCTCTGATGGTCATGGCCGACAATGACGTGGTGCTGCGTCCATCCCTGGCCGATGGCATGGAGAACTTCGTTCCGGACCTGAAAAAGCACCTCATCCGGGATTGCGGCCACTGGACACAATCGGAGAAACCCGACGAACTCAACGCCGTAATGATCGACTGGTTACAGAGCCGCTTTGGGTAGTTTGCCCGCCCGTTTTGCAGCGACCGGCACTTCTGGCTAGGATGCCCTCCACGCCTTTTGGAGGATTAGTTCATATGGCTTCCCTGCCCGAGATCGCGCCCGCAACAATGTACCTCGCCTTGAACCTGGGCGTCCTGCCGTTTTGGGCCCTTCTTTTATTGCTGCCCCGCGCAGCCATAACCCGGCGCCTGGTACATTCCATCGCCCTGCCTCTCATCCTTGGCGCAACCTATGCGTGGTTATTGTCGACAGCCCTGACATCACCGGCCCCAGAGGGCGCGGGCTTCGCAACCCTCGACGCGCTGATGAAGACATTTAGCGTCGAGATCGCAGTCGTCGCTGGATGGGCGCACTATCTTGTCTTCGACTTGTTCGTCGGTGCCTGGCAGGCGCGTGATTCGCAGCGTGTAGGTCTAAGTCACGCAGCCCTTGTCCCGTGCCTCCTGCTGACACTCGTCGTTGGTCCTATCGGGTTGCTGGTCTACCTGCTCGTCCGCAGCCTGTCAGGCAAGGGCGGCGCCAGTCTTTTTGAAGGGTGAACCGCACAAGACTTCGCTGCGGTCCCAAAGCCTCGCGGCGATATCCTTGTCATGCGAAACCGGAGATGACTTGGCCAGCTGGCACTTGTCGAAATACTGCCCGGTCACGAGGTTCAGTGAGGGATCAGTGGCACAGTGAACACTGGTGCGGGCGCCGTCGCGCTCGGATATGGCCGCAACACTCTTCGCCAAACCCAGCAGCAACCTGAAGAAGCCGGTATTGTTGTTCCCGAAGGCTGAGGCCACAAACCCGGGGTGAAGACAATTGGCCGTCACGCGCGTTCCCTGGAGACGTCGCGCAAGCTCGTAGGTGAAGTAGATATTGGCCAGTTTCGAGCGCGCATAAGCCGTCCAGCCCGAATAAGCCTTCTCCATCTGCAGATCATCAAGGTCCAGCGTAGCCCGCAGGTGTGCTGCCGATGCGACATTCACCACGCGACCTTGATCCGCCGCAACCAGGAGGTCGAGCAGTTCCGAGGTCAGTTGAAAATAGCCCAGATGATTCAGTGCCAAGGTCATCTCGATCCCGTCAGCGCTAAGCTGGCGGGTCTGAAAGAGGGCACCAGCATTATTCACGAGGACATCGATTGCGTTGAAACGCTCGCGCAATAATCCTGCTGCATGCAACACCCCGCGACGGGACGATAGGTCTGCCTGGATGAAGTGAATCTGCTCGTTACCGGTCTGGCTGCGCAGAAACCGCACGACCGTATCCCCCCTGGCGGCATTGCGCCCGACCAGGGTCAGGTTGGCACCGCGTTGAGCAAGCTCGCGGGCGGTCTCCCGCCCGATTCCATCCGTGGCACCTGTGACGACAACAACCGTGCTCTTCATCGTCAGGTCTTTCTCCTGCAGGCCACCAGGCATGCATCAACAAGGGCGCGCGCGCGCATCAGAATCTCCTCATCGCCATATTCCGGCTTGAACAGGCTGCCGCCAACACCAAAACCATCGGCACCAGCCTCGACCCACACTTTCATCGTGTGCACATCGACGCCGCCAACGGGAAAGACCCGAGAGAGGCTCGACGGCAGAACTGCACGCAGAGCCTTGAGGCCCGCAGGCCCAACAACCTCGGCCGGGAAGAGCTTTAGGATACTGGCACCCTGCCCCACGGCCAGGAAGGCCTCGGTCGGCGTCATGACACCCGGCATGAGGGCCACTCCGGCGCGCCGCCCCGCTTGCATGACAGAAAGGTCAAGGTTGGGCATAACCAGAAATTCGGCGCCTGCCGCAACCGCCTCATCAACATGCTGAGGCGTCAGGACTGTTCCTGCGCCAACCAGGACATCATCAGCGACCGCGGCCCGGGCCAACTTAATGCTCTGAAGGGCGCCCGGTGAATTGAGCGTGACCTCCATGAGGCGAACCCCAGCGTCAGCCAGCAAGCGGGCGATCGTGGCCGCTCGGCTAGGCACGAGGCCCCTGAGGACCACCACGAGGGGCACAGCCTCAATTCCCTCACGAAACCGCTCGATCAAGAGGTGAATACTCCAGTTCGGCCCCAAAAAAGGCATCGTCACACGTTGGAAACACAAACTTATCAGACTCATCAACGATTTTGAAACAGGCGTTGGCATATTTTCCACGTCACGTCAGCGAATTGGCCAAGAGCACGTGGGGACGCAATGAAAGTACTTGTGGTGGACGATTACAGCACGATGCGCCGGATCATTCGCAATCTGCTGACCCAGATTGGATACACGGACGTGGATGAAGCCTCGGACGGCGGAGACGCGCTCAACAAGTTGCGGCAGGTTCACTATGGGCTGGTCATTTCGGACTGGAACATGGAACCCATGACAGGCTACGACCTGTTGAAGCAGGTACGCGCTGACGACAAGCTGAGGGCAACGCCCTTCATCATGGTCACAGCCGAATCCAAGACCGACAATGTCATTGCGGCGAAGAAGGCGGGTGTGGATAACTACATCGTGAAGCCATTCAACGCAGCAACGCTTCAGCAGAAGATCAATGCCGTGATGCAACCGGCACCCAAGCCAAATTGATCAGCCCGGATAAATGAACATGGCCCTTCGCCAAGTCGAGCCGGCACAAAGTCTGTTTGAAATACTGGAAAAGGCTGTGAGGGAGCAGCCACGCGGTCGAGCATTCCTTGAGGAATTCGCTCGGCGTATCCGTGCCCAGGAAACTGATCGAATCCTCGAAGCCATGTCTGCGCTCCGTCAAGCGGTGGCAGAGACGCATTCGACTTCCAATCTGGACGTGCTGCGCCGAGAGCTCGAAACCATGGCAGCTTCCATCGCCAGGACCCGCAGGGAAATCGCATCCATTAAGCCGACCGGCCCGGGGCAGAACCGCATCGTGACAGCAACCGAAGAGCTTGATCATGTGTTGAAGTCGACAGAGCAGGCGACCTCGGAGATCCTGGGGACAGCCGAGCGCATCCAGGAGATTGCTATACAACTGCGACAGGATCAGGCTCCGGCCTCGCTGTGCGAGGAGCTGGAGACACACGGCACAAACTTGATGATGGCCTGCTCCTTCCAGGACCTGACGGGTCAGCGCATGACCAAGGTGGTCAATACCCTGCGCTATCTCGAGACACGCGTGAATGCCATGATCGAGATCTGGGGCATTACGGCCGAGGAGTCGGCAAGCGTCGCCCCACCAGGGCCAGAGGAGAAGCCGGACGGCCACTTGCTAAATGGCCCCGCCCGGGATGGCGAGGGGGTCGATCAGGCGGAAATCGACCGCCTCATGACGGACGCAGAAAACCTGTCACCGGAAACCACCCCAGCTGAGCAGCCGGCTGCGTCCCAGGACGAGATCGACGCGCTGTTCCGCTAGTTCGAGACTTGCAGCACAGGCGACGACGGGACACGCCACTCTTGCTTTTTGCGCCGCACTCGGCCGATAAGAAGGCCCGTTGTCAATACCGATAGGCAGGGGCCGGGACATGACACTCACGCCCGAGATGCTTCTGCTGGCCTTGGGGTCATCAACCGCGGCAGTTGTCGCCGCAATCATCCTCACGAGCTTCCTGATGGAGGATCTGGCTACAGTCGGCGCCGCAATCCTGGCAGCCGCCGGGACCATTTCACCCTGCATGGCCGCAGCCAGCCTGTTCACCGGGATTTTCCTTGGAGACCTGGCGCTCTACGCGGCCGGGGCATGGGCACGGCGCAACGCATGGGCGCGGCGCCAGATCGGCCCCGAACGTCTGCAGCGCGGCAAAGACTGGTTGCAACAACGCTATGTCATTTCATTGATCACCGCGCGATGCCTTCCAGGGATGCGGCTGCCAACCTTCGCCGCGAGCGGTTTCCTCGAACTGCCCTTCGGCACGTTCTTTGCCGTTCTCCTTGTTGCCGGTGTTGCATGGACGTCGGTCCTGTTCCTGCTCGTCTACAATTTGGGCATAGGGATCGCAGACGCTCTCGGACCCTGGCGCTGGCTTGCCGCTGCTGCACTGGTGGGCCTCGCCATCATCGGCCCACGGATCACGCGCTGGCTGATGTCTCGACAAGGATGATCCGGTGACAGATCCGCTCAGAACAGAGACAAGGCAGCCACATGTCGGGATGCCGGCACTCGACCCCGCGGGTCCACCCACCTCATTCTTCGAATTCTGGCCCCAATATGTTTTTTATGCGCCCCTCATCGTCTACTGGGCAATACTGGCGATACGCTTTGGCGGCGTGACGCTGCCCACGATAGCCAATCCGCGCATCCCTTTCGGCGGTTGGATAGGTGAGTCGAAAGCCCGCGTATTGGAAACCGCAGGGCCTCACGCGCGCAGCTTCATTGCGCCATGGAAATCTTTCCTGTGCACCAAGGACACCAACCCGGATCATATTCTGGCCGAAGCCCAGGCAAGCGGCATCAGGCTCCCCTGTATTGCCAAGCCGGATTTAGGCTGCCGCGGCGTTGGTGTACGGCGCATTCGGTCCCTGCCGGAACTTGCCACTTACATTGACGAGTTCCCGAAAAGGGAACGATTCTTGCTGCAAAGCCTGGTCGACCACGAGGCCGAGGCAGGAGTCTTCTACGTCCGCAACCCAAACGATGGCGCCGGCCGCATCCTTTCAGTGACACTGAAGTACTTTCCCTATGTCTACGGTGACGGTAGATCCACGCTGCAGGAGTTGATTTCCAACGATGCCCGCGCAGGCAAGCTGTCCGGCATCTACCTTCCCCGACACAAGAACAGGCTCGATTGGATCGTCCCATCCGGACAACCCGTCCGCATCGCCTACGCCGGCAGCCACAGTCGGGGTACGATTTTCCGCAATGGCAATGGCATGATCACACCCGAGATGACCGATGCCTTCCACCGAATCGCAACCGATATGGAGGAGTTCCACTTCGGCCGCTTCGATGTGCGCGTGCGCGACATTGAAGAACTCCGCAGGGGACGCGGCTTTACCATCCTCGAGATCAATGGCGCTGGCGCGGAAGCCACCCATATCTGGGACCGGAAGACAACGCTGTGGCAGGCCTACGCGGACCTGATGGCGCAGTATCATCTCCTGTGGCAGATTGGGGCAAGCAATGCGCGACGCGGCTTCAGACCAGAACCTTTGCGCGCGCTGCTCCAGGCCTACAGACACGAGACGTCCCTTTGGCCCAGATATCCCTTGACCGAGTAAGACGCGCAGCACGGCCAAACATGATCAACATCCCGAGAAAGCCAGTGGTCGACGAGTTCTCCTACGCGTCCCCAGAGGACCCGCACTTTAAGCGTTTCGTCATTCAGATGATCGAGCGAATGTCAGGCCAACCTGAACTGAAGCGCATGTACCTCGAACACCAGGAAAGACCGGTACCAGGGGAAAGTTTCTGGGAGGCCGCAAAGCGCAAGCTCCAGCTCACCATTGATCTCAATGAGGAAGCACTTGCGCAAATACCGCGAGAAGGCCCCTTGGTCATCGTAGCGAACCATCCCTTCGGTGTGCTCGACGGACTGATGATATGCTGGCTGGTGTCCCGGGTGCGTCAGGACTTCAAGGTCTTGACCAACGCACTGTTGAACAGGGCGGAAGAGATAAAGCCGTTCCTGCTACCAATCGATTTCGAGGAGACGAAGGCTGCGTTGGAAACCAACATCCGCTCACGCGCAGAAGCGAAGGCGCTTCTCGAGAATGGTGGAGTCCTGATTGTGTTCCCTGGCGGCACTGTATCAACCACGCCGTCCCTTCTGTCGCGGAGAGCCGAGGATCCGGAGTGGAAGACATTTACTGGTCGCATGATCCTGCAGGGAAAAGCACCCGTCGTACCGGTATTTTTCGCCGGGCAAAACTCCATGCTGTTCCAGGTGGCCAGTCATCTCAGCGTGACCCTGCGCCTCTCGCTGCTGTTCAAGGAGGTGCACGACAGGATCGGCGACACGCTGGCCGTTCGTATCGGCACGCGCATTCCCTACGAAACACTGAAGGACTTCACTGACCGCAAGCAGATGATGGCTTATCTCCGCGACCAGACCTACGCCTTGGGATCATCCCTTCCCCGGGGATCAAAGCGACGCCGACGCCGCAAGTAGCTTGTCAAGAACCTGGTCCAGCTGCGTCCGCTCAGCCACGCTCAGCGCGACCACAAGCCTCAGCTCCATCTCCCGCGCAAGCGGCACGATCTCCCCATGCACAATCTTGCCCGCGGCCGACAGAGACAAATGCTTGGCACGACGGTCGCCATCCACGGTCCTCTGCTCGATACGGCCGGCACGCTGGAGGCGCGCGACAGCCCTGCTGACCTGAACCTTGTCCATCGCGGTGCGCTCCGCAACCTCGGCAGCCGTAAGCCCCGGAAACCGGCCCAGCACCGCCATGACGCGCCATTCCGGAATGGTAAGGCCAAAGCGCTTTTCGTAGCTTCGCGCAATCCGACCGCTGACCCGGTTCGAGAGCACAGATAGCCGGTAGGGCAAGAATGTCTCCAGCTCCAGCGAAGGGATAACCGCTTGATTATGGCCCTCGAGCTTCATGAGAGGAACTCACTGCCGCTCAGGCGCAGCGGCCGCAAATGCCGGATGCGCACGACATGTGGCGTCAATGCGTACCAGGTTTGGAAAATCATCGACCGGAACCTTGAACCTGTAGGCATTAGCCATTTGCGGTACCAGGCAGATATCGGCAAGGCTGGGGCTATCGCCGAAACAATAGGGCCCCGTCCCCGGTCTTTGGCTGACCATCGCCTCAAGCGCCTTGAAGCCTTTCCGGATCCAGTGCGGATACCAGACCGAGGCAATCTCGGCGTCGACGTGACCCATGCGGCCGAGCATCTGCCTCGTCCCCAGATTGTTGATCGGATGGATGTCGCAGGCGATGACATAGGCGAACTGCCTGACTCGGGCACGCTCGACCGGATGCGTCGGCAGCAACCGCGGCTCGACATGGGTTTCGTCGAGATATTCGATGATGGCCAGCGACTGCGCAAGAACACCAGCCTCGGTCTCAAGAGCTGGAACAAGCTCCTGGGGGTTCACCGATTTGTAGAGGTCGGAATGCTGCTGACCACCGTCTTTGGTCAGATCGATGGTGATACGTTCATAGCTGATGCCTTTCAGGTTCAGGGCGATCCTGACCCGGTACGCGGCGGACGAAGCCGCATAATCATAAAGCCTCATGTCACCTCTCATGGCACTTGACGCGTTGGTGGATTGCACCAAAGACCGACCCGCCCTCCGGCAGCTTCATCTCGATACGAACCGTGTCGCCGAAGCGCAGGAAGGGCGTCACCGGCTTGCCACTCTCGATGGTCTCCAGCATGCGCCGTTCCGCGATACAGGCTGAACCACAGGACCTGTCAGCATTCGACACGGTTCCCGAACCAATGATGGAGCCAGACTCGAGCTCACGTGTACGTGCCGCATGCGCGATGAGCTGCGGAAAGGAAAATGTCATGTCGACGCCTGCATTCGGACTGCCGAAGCGCGATCCATTGACATCCACAAGCAGCGGAAGATGCACGCGCCCATCGCGCCAGTGCCCTCCCAATTCATCGGGGGTTACTGCAACAGGCGAGAAAGCGCTGGCGGGCTTGGACTGGAAGAACCCGAAACCCTTCTCCAGCTCCTTCGGGATGAGATTCCGAAGGCTCACGTCATTGACCAACATCAGAAGCCTGATGCAGCGCGCAGCCTCATCTGGCATCGCGCCCATCGGCACATCCCCGGTCACGGCAGCAACCTCCCCCTCAAGGTCGATGCCCCACGCCTCGTCAGCCGCAAGAATATCGTCTTCCGGACCAATGAAGCTGTCAGAACCACCTTGGTACATCAGCGGGTCAGTCCAAAAGGACTGCGGCATCTCCGCGCCTCTGGCCTTGCGCACAAGCTCCACATGCGTGACATAGGCAGAGCCATCAGCCCACTGATAGGCGCGCGGTAACGGAGACGCGCAATCTGACGGGCGGAAGGAAAATCGCCCGATCGGTGCTCCGGCATTCAAGGAATCATAGAGCTCCTGCAATTGCGGCGCCACCCGCCCCCAGTTATCGAGGGCGTTCTGCAGCGTAGGCGCAATGCCATCGGCAGCAATGGCATGCTTGAGATCACGGGACACCACGACTAGTCGTCCGTCACGCCCCTGCTTGAGTGATGCAAGCTTCATTTCGCACCCCGCCAGCTGTCGGCATAGGACGGATCCTCGATACTTTCCGCAAGCGTGGAGGCATCGAGTGGAAGCCGCGTATCGATCATGACGGCGACCTCATCGGTCTCCTTGCGCTCTGATCTGGCACCGGCCGCAAACGCCTTGGGATGAGGCCCATGCGGAAAACCAGATGGATGGAACGTGATCATGCCGGGCTTGATGTTGTCGCGGCTGAAGAAGTTGCCTGCGTGATAGAAGATCACCTCGTCGAAATCGTCATTGCTGTGGAAGAAGGGCACCTTCAGCGCGCCCGGATCACTCTCGATCGGACGCGGTACGAATGTGCAGACCACGAACTTGTCGGCAAGGAAGGTGGTATGCACCGACGGTGGCAGATGATAGCGGTGACTGACGATGGGACGAATATCGCGCCAGTTCAGCTTTACCGGGACACAGGTCCCCTTCCACCCCTGCGCATCCAGCGGATTGAAGGGATAGGTGATGGTTGACATCTGTCCGCGCCGCTTGACCTGCACGCGCCAGGTCCGCTCGCCCTGCTGCTTCAGGAACACGTCGTCGATATGCGGCGTGTCCAGGATGGCAGGATCAAATTGCGCGTGCTCGCCAAGCATGCCGCGATCAGGCAATCGGTATGCGCTGTCGGTGGCTTCGATCAGCAGGATAGAGCACCGCCCCTTGGGCTCGATACGCCACATGGTTCCACGCGGCAGCAGCACATAGTCGCCATCACGAAACGCCATATGCCCGAAGTCGCAGAATAGGTCTCCTGACCCGGCGTGGACGAACAGCAAATCGTCACCATCGATATTGCGCACGAGCTCCGACATTTGCCGCTCGGTGTGCCACAGCCGCAGGGCCGTGTTACCGTTCAAAAGAAGCGGCGACAGCAGATAGGGCGATCCTGCGCCATCTGCCAGACGGTTCGTGTCATACGCATGGGGCCTGAGTGGCCCCCCAAACGTCGTCCAAGCCGTTGGCATGTGCGCATGGTACATGTGGGTCGCCGGACCGAAGAACCCCTCGCGCCCGATCTCGCGCTCATAGGTACCCTCTGGCAAATCCGCATGAGCCTGTCGCGAAGCGCGCCCTTCAACACGGGGAAAGCTGATCCAGTTCTTGCTCATGCCTGCAGCACCCCGCGACGGATCTGGTCGAGCTCGATCGACTCGAACAACGCCTTGAAGTTACCCTCGCCAAAACCCTGGTTGCCCTTGCGCTGGATAATCTCGAAGAAGATTGGACCAATCGCATTCTGGGTAAAGATCTGGAGCAGCAGGCCGGAGTCCGGCCCTCCATCGATCAGGATCTGGTTGCGCCTGAGACGCTCCACATCCTCGCCGTGCCCGGGCACCCGGCGATCGATCCCTTCAAAATAGGTTTCGATCGTCGACTGGAATGCGACGCCAGACCGGCGCAGACTCTCGACCGAAGCATGGATGTCTTCACTCGACAGGGCGATATGCTGGATGCCTTCGCCCTTGTACTCCTCAAGATACTCGGCGATCTGGGACTTGTCGTCGGAACTCTCATTGATCGGGATGCGGATCTTGCCGCATGGGCTTGTCATCGCCCGGCTCTTGAGACCGGTGAGCTTGCCTTCAATGTCGAAATACCTGATCTCGCGGAAATTGAAGAGCCGCTCGTAAAATCCAGCCCACAGGTCCATGTTGCCGCGATAGACATTGTGCGTGACGTGGTCGATCTCAGTGAGGCCTGCGCCTTCATGCCGGAAGCCGCGCACAGGATCCGTCGGCACGAAGTCGATGTCATAGATCGAGACCCTGCCGGGGCCATAACGGTCGACGAAGTAGATCACGCTTCCGCCAATGCCCTCGATCGCAGGAATGTTGAGCTCCATCGGGCCGACTTTTGCGTGAAAAGGCTTCGCACCATTCTCAAGCGCCCGCGCATGGGCCTTGCCCGCGTCCTTGACGCGGAACGCCATGGCACAGGCCGATGGCCCATGTGCGCGCGCAAACCGGGCTCCATGACTGTCCGGCTCGGCATTGACGATGAAGTTCACGTCGTTCTGGCGATAGAGCGTGACGTTCTTCGAGCGATGACGCGCTACAGACCGAAAACCCATCGTCTCGAAAAAACGTCCCAGCGCAGCCGTATCAGGCGCTGTGTATTCGATGAACTCGAACCCGTCGGTACCCATCGGATTGTCGAACAAATCAGCCATTTCAGCCATCCTTAACCGTGGTGAACGTTGCAACATAGTTTCATCTGAAACCATTATCAACCCGGCAAAGCTTGAGTGGGATAATTGAACCCCTGAATTCCACACCCATCTATGGCAGCACCGCCCCGCTACCTGCGGATCCACGGGCGGATATGAGGAGTTACGCGAGACATGTCGAACATCTTCACGCCACGCACCGGCGGTAATAACGGCAAGGGCGGTCCATCCATGCCCCAACTCGGCGGATTGGTCAGGGCACCGCTTGTCCTCGCCGCAGTGGTCGGTGGCCTCGTCGTGTGGTCAGGCTTTACGACCATCGACCAGGGAAACATCGGCGTGCGCCTGCGCTTTGGTGAAGCAGTCGGCACAATGCAACCCGGCTTTCACATCGTCATTCCCTTCATGGACAGGGTCGTTACATTTTCGACCCGAACCAAGAAGCAGAGCTACAGTCAGGTGAACGCCTATTCGCGCGACATTCAGGCGGCCGACAACCTCGTCTCGGTCAACTATCGCGTCGACGGTGCCAAGGCGATCGAGGTCTACTCACGCTACGGCGAGAATTTCGTCGACAGCATCATCAGCCCCGTCATCCAGAAGCGGTTCAAGGAAATTTTCGGCAAGTACGATGCTCGCGAGATCGTGAACGCGCGTGACAAGCTGGGCATCGAGGTGGAAAACAATATTCGCCAAAACATGCCCAATGGAATCATCATTGAAGGTGTTCAGATCGAAAACATCGAGTTTTCGGACGCCTATGAGCAGGCGATTGAAGCAACAGCTCAGGCCGAAGCTTCGGTCCGAAAGGCCATGCAGGAACTCGCGCAGAAAAAGGTCGACGCCGAGAAAGTCGTCGTCCAGGCCCAGGCCGACGCCCAGGCGCGGCTCGCAGCCGCCAAGGCCGAAGCCGACGCCATCAAGCTGAAGGGGGACGCCGAAGCGTCCGCCATCCAGGCCAAGGCCAACGCGCTGCGCGAGAACCCAAGCCTCGTTGCTCTCGCTGCAACCGAGAAGTGGGACGGAAAACTGCCCTCCACCTTCGTGCCTGGTTCAGCGGTGCCCTTCCTGCAGATACCCCGCGGTCAGTAGTCTGAACCCTGTACGCGTATCACGCACGGACCCGCCCACGAGGGCGGGTCCTTTTGCATTGGACGGCCGGATCGTCGATCCTTAAAACAGCCCTCGGCGAGGAGGCCCGGATGACATCGCTGACCAAGATCGCGCAGATTGCCCTGACGACGCAGAACCTGCCTGCAGCCGTGACCTTCTATCGGGACACCCTGGGCCTGAAACTCCTGTTTGAGGTTTCGGGAATGGCCTTCTTCGATGTTGGTGGCACACGTCTCATGCTGGGCGAGAACCGCCTCAGCGAAAAACTCCAGAACAACACCTACATCTACTTTGATGCAGGCGATTGGCACGCCACTGAAGCAGCCCTGGAGGCACGCGGCCTGAAGTTCGACAGGCCGGCTGACATTGTCCAAAGGGTCGAAGGCAAGGAGCACGCCATCCGCTTTTTCCGGGACCCGGACGGCAACGCGCTCGCAATCATGGGCTGGCGACCAGCCGCGCCCTAGGACTTTGTCTTCAGGAGCACAAGTTCTTCCGCCGCCGAAGGGTGCAGCGCCACAGTCGCGTCGAAGTCGCGCTTTGTGGCCCGCATCTTCACGGCAATTGCCACGCACTGGATCATTTCCGCTGCCGCCTCGCCCAGGATGTGGCAACCAAGCACGCGCTGGCTCTCTGCATCGACAACCAGCTTCATGAAGACCTGCGTGTCTCGCCCCGACATGGTTGCGCGCATGGGTCGGAAGGCCGTCTTGTAGATGTCGACACCGTAGCCCTGCGCCCGCGCAGCGTCCTCCGGCAAACCCACCACGCCGATCTCAGGCGTTCCAAAGACCGCCGTCGGAATGTCGGCATGGTCGACCGTGGTGGGATTGTTGTTGAACAGCGTCTCGGCAAGGGCCGCACCCTCGCGGATGGCAACCGGCGTCAGGTTGACACGGTTCGTAACATCGCCAACAGCATGGATTCCTGTCACGTTCGACTGCCCGAAACCATCCACGACCACGGCACCGGCACCATCAAGCTGGACACCGCACGCCTCGAGCCCGAGCTCGTGCGTGCAAGGCCGCCGCCCCGTGGCAAACATGACCTCATCGACCACGTGTACGGTCCCATCCGACAGCGTTACGTGCTTGGCGCCACCCTCGGCCGTGATCGCGACCACCGCAGCATTGAGCACAACATCGATGCCTCGCTTCTGCATCTCCGCACGCATCCGTGCACGGATCTCGGGGTCGAAGCCGCGCAGGACCTCGGCACCGTGGTGCACGAGCACCGTCTGGCTCCCAAGTCCATTGAAGATGCC